>VGAV01000438.1 GCA_016870695.1 Actinomycetota bacterium
GTCGAGCGGTCGGACGGCTACACCGCCTCCAGCTACCGCGAGATGGCGGCCGAGTCGGGCATCACCAACTTCTCCAACTTCTACGTCAACGACCCGACCGCGGCCATCCAGTGGCCCTTCGCGGTCGGCGTGCCCATCACCTACGGCTTCGGCATGCGCGACGGCCGCATGCACGAGGGCGCCGACTTCGTGCCCGGCGAGGGGTCGCCGATCCAGGCGATCGCCGACGGCACCGTGCGCATCGCGACCGAGTCGGGCGGCGCCTTCGGCGTCACCGTCCTGATCGACCACGAGATCGACGGGCAGCTCGTCTCGAGCCGCTACGGACACATGCTCTACGGGTCGTTGCAGGTATCCCCGGGCGAGAAGGTCACGGTCGGTCAGTTCCTCGGCCGCACCGGCAACACCGGTCGCTCGTTCGGCGCTCACACGCACTTCGAGATCCTGCAGAACGGCACCACGCCGGTCGACCCGATCCAGTGGCTCCGCGCCCACGCCGGAGGCTGATCCGATTCGTCCGTAGGGACTGTTTCTGATAGCCTCTTCTAGTTGCCCGGAGCGATCCGGGAACGCCCCGATAGCTCAGTGGCAGAGCACTTCCATGGTAAGGAAGGGGTCGTCAGTTCAATCCTGACTCGGGGCTCGAAGCATCCAGTACTGGATGCCGTGCGGCGGGGTAGCTCAGTTGGTGAGAGCGCACGACTCATAATCGTGAGGTCGCGGGTTCAAGCCCCGCTCCCGCTACAGATCCCGATGAAGCCCCGGCCACGCCGGGGCTTTTGTCGTTCCGGAACAGGGGTCTCGTCGCGACGACGCCTCACCACCAGCGCGAGCGCACGTCCTCCTCGTCGACGTCCTCCCCGTCGGACTCCGCCGCGTCGGACCAGCTCAGCCGGAAGCCGCAGTCCCGGCACTCGTCGGCCTCGATGCCTTCGTCGAGCAGCGGGTGCATCGTGATCCCGCACGACGGGCAGATGGGCTGAGCGTCATCCGGGGACTCTCCGTAGACCATCACGTTGTCGTCCGCTCCTCTGCTGCCGGAATCGCAGATCTCCATTCAACCTCCTGCGGGAGGTGGTCGGGCCCGGTGGCCCGCGCCCGTTCAGCGCGGGGACCGTGACGTCATCTCGATGAACGGGATGCCACGGGTCTCACCGCCGGTAGCCGAGGGCGCGCTCGGTGTCGCGCGCCGCTCGGTGCAGCTCGACCAGGGCGAACTGCGTCTCGGCGTCGCGGGGGAGCACGACGGAGAGGGCCGCGATGACCGTCCCCGTCTCGTCGCGGAGCGGGACGGCGACCCCCGTGGACACCGCGTCGACGTACCCGGGCGCAACGGAGCGCCCCAGCGCCCGGATGTCCGCCAGTTCGCGACGCAGCGCCGTCGGGTCGACGATCGTCTCCGGGGTCACGGGAGCCAGCGGCTGCGCGAGCACCCGCTCCCGCACGTCGTGCGGGGCGAAGGCGAGCAGAACGAGCCCTGACGACGAGGCGTGCACGGGTAGGCGCCCCGCGACGCGCGTGACGTTGGCCCCCGAGTCGGGTGCGCTCAAACGCTCGAGGAAGAGCGCCTCGTCCTGTTCGAGGATCGCCAGCTGCGTGTGCTCCCGCACGCGCTGCTGCACCCGCTCCATGAAGGGCAGCGCCGCCTGCCGCAGCCGGAGGGCGTGCGAGGACCGCGTCGACAGCTCCCACAGGCGCAGGCCGATCCGGATGCGGCGCTCGTCGTCCCGCTCCAGCAGGCCGGCATCGACGAGCTCGTTCACGATGCGGTGCGCCGACGACCGCGGCAGGCCCGCCCGCCGGCCGATGTCCGCGGTCGATTGCGCGGTCCGCGTCGGGGTGAAGGTCTCGAGGATCCGCACGAACCGGTCGATCGCGGAATCCCCGGAGGGGGAGTTGGCCATGGACACAAGATGCCACGGCTCCCATTCAGCGGGATTCGGCGGACGCACGGGTCGCGGATACCCCACAATCGAGGGGTCGAAGGAGACCCCATGTCGCACACCCCCGTCGCCGCGCCCGAGACGCTGCTGGCGGCACCCGATCAGGCGTCGCAGGACGAGATCTCGCTCGAGATCCGCGAGCGTCACGCCGCGCTCGACGCCCGCGAGGCCGCGGGCGAACGACTGCCCCTCACCGCCCACGACTTCCCGCCGTACCGTTCGAGCGTCCTGCGCCACCCGACGAAGAACCCGAAGCTCGTCGACCCCGAGACGATCGAGCTGTTCTCGCCCGCGTTCGGCCAGCGCGACGTCGCCGCGATCGAGTCCGACCTCACGTTGCAGCACGCGGGGGAGCCGCTCGGCGAGCGCATGACGGTGCGCGGCCGACTGCTCGACTCGTGGGGCCGCCCCCTGGCGAACCAGCTCGTCGAGATCTGGCAGGCCAACGCCGCCGGCCGCTACATCCATCAGCGCGACCAGCACCCGGCGCCGCTGGACCCGAACTTCACCGGCGCCGGCCGAACAGTCACGAACGACCGCGGCGAGTACCTCTTCACGACCATCAAGCCGGGCCCCTACCCGTGGAAGAACCACCGCAACGCCTGGCGCCCCGCCCACATCCACTTCTCCGTCTTCGGGTCGTCCTTCACGCAGCGGCTCGTGACGCAGATGTACTTCCCGGGCGACCCGCTCTTCGCGCTCGACCCGATCTACAACAC
>VGAV01000439.1 GCA_016870695.1 Actinomycetota bacterium
GTGTTACTGTCCGTCCGGGGAGAACCGAAAACTGGGGCTTTTTGGGGTGAAAGGGGCCACCGCGCTGTGACGTCTGACCTAACGGTCGGCGCGACATCGACGTCGCAGGGTGCCGAGGACGCAGTGCTGCCGCGCGCAGACGCCAACCGCTTGCCGGCTGGCCGCGGGGCGACCAGTGGCTCCAGTGCGCCCGTGCGGAGCCGGTGGCGTCAGAAGTACCGCCGCAACCTCATCATCACCGACCTCGCCGCACTGGTCTGGGTCGTGTACGGGACGCAGATCGCGTGGTTCGGGCTCGGCAATGCCCAGCTCGCCGCCGTCAACGACAGCCGCATCACCGACATCTCCTATTGGGTCTTCTCGATCGTGCTGATCGTCGCGTGGATGTGGTCGCTCTCCTTCATCGACTCCCGCAGCGACCGCGTGATCGGCACCGGCTCGCAGGAGTACATCCGCATCGTCGACGCGAGCTTCCGCCTGTTCGGGACGATCGCGATCATCGCGTTCCTCACGCAGGTCGACGTCGCCCGCGGGTACCTGCTCATCAGCCTCCCTGTCGGCATCGTCGTCCTCGTCTTCACGCGCTGGCTGTGGCGGCAGTGGCTCGTCATGAAGAGGTCGCGCGGCAAGTACTCCGCCAACGTGCTCCTCGTCGGCTCCCTCTCGTCGGTGACGCAGCTCGCCCGCGAACTCGCCCGCAACCCCAGCGCGGGCTACCGCGTGGTCGGGGCGTGCGTCCCGAGCGGCAAGGTGGCCGACACCATCCCCGGCACCGACGTCCCGGTGATGGGGAGCGTGGATGCCATCCTCCCCGCCCTCGACGCCACCGGCGCCGACACCGTGGCGGTGACCTCGGCCGACGACCTCCCGGCCGACAAGGTCAAGGAGATCTCGTGGAGCCTGGAGGCCGGTCGTCAGCACCTCGTCCTCGCACCGAGCATCACCGACATCGCCGGCCCGCGCCTCCACACGCGCCCCGTCGCCGGCCTCCCCCTCATCCATGTCGAGACGCCGCGGTTCTCGAAGGGCCAGTCGTTCCTCAAGCGCACGGTCGACATCGTCGCGAGCTTCGTCGGCATCATCGTGCTCAGCCCGCTGCTCGCCTTCCTGGCGCTGTCGGTGCGCCTGTCGAGCCAGGGTCCCGTACTGTTCCGTCAGAAGCGCGTCGGCTTCCGCGGCCGCGAGTTCACGATGCTCAAGTTCCGCTCGATGGTCGTCAACGCCGAAGACCTGCTCGAGGCGCTCGCGAAGCAGCAGCGCGACTCCGGCAACGAGGTCCTCTTCAAGATGAGGAACGACCCCCGCGTCACCCCCATCGGTCGGATTATGCGCAAGTTCAGCCTCGACGAGCTGCCGCAGCTGTTCAACGTCCTCGGCGGCTCCATGTCACTCGTGGGCCCGCGGCCGCCGCTGCCCTCGGAGGTGGCGCAGTACGCCGACCACGTCCACCGTCGCTTCCTCGCCAAGCCCGGCATCACCGGCCTGTGGCAGGTCAGCGGCCGCTCGTCCCTGTCGTGGGAGGAGTCCGTGCGGCTCGACCTGTCGTACGTGGAGAACTGGACGCTGCTGGGCGACGCGGTGATCCTCGGACGGACCGCGAAGGCCGCCCTCGCGCCCGGTCAGACCGCTTCCTAAAACACGAACTAGCTAAACCGAAAGAGCCATCATTGGAAGATTACAGAGGCGACTCCGCACCGTTTCTCACGCGGGACGTTGGAGGAATTCCCTTCAATGTATGTACTCCTCAGGAGGCTGCCACCTGGTTGCTCTCTGTGGCGTCTCAGGCTCCCCTCCCCATTAACGTCCGTCTCGCGAACGCCTACAACGTTGCCTTGGCGAGCCGCGATCGCGCGTACTTCAATCTGCTCCGAGACAACGGCACAAACTTCCCGGACGGCGCACCTGTGGTCTGGTTCATGAATCGACGACGGGGCCAGCGTGCCGGTCGAGTCCGCGGCCCATCCTTATTTGTGAGGACGCTCCGCGAGAGCGACCAATCTGTCTCGCATTTCTTCTTAGGCTCAACACCGCGCGTCCTGTCGCAACTGGAAGCGAACGTAAAGTCTCGCTACCCTCAAGCCCAAATAGCCGGCAGCTTCTCGCCGCCCTTTGCTCAAATTGATGAAGCATACATCGAATTGTGCGCGTCCGAGATACTCAAATCGAATGCGAACCTCGTCTGGATCGGACTCGGCACACCCAAACAGGACCTCATAGGGGCTCGTCTATCTCATCGAGTGGGTCTACCCACGGTAAATGTGGGCGCCGCGTTCGACTTCATTTCGGGCTCCGTGAAAGAGGCACCGAGGTGGATCCAGTCCTCCGGGTTCGAATGGCTCTACCGACTCGCCCGCGAACCCCGCCGACTGTGGAAGCGCTACTTGGTGGGCAATCTTCAATTTCTAACATCTGCCGCCAATGGCGTCATCTTCTCGATGAAGGGCAACACCCGTGGTGATTCAAACGCGTAACACGAACCCCGGGGGTAGTCGAGTCGCCTTGGTGGGCGCTTACGAACGTGACAATTTTGGAGATGTGCTGTTCCTCGAACTCACTAGCGCGCTCTTGCGGGGCGCAGAGGTTCTTCCGACTGCACCGTTCGGTTCCCAGGACGGCTATCGGCCCGCGAGCCGAGATGTTTTACGGTTGGATGAGGTT
>VGAV01000440.1 GCA_016870695.1 Actinomycetota bacterium
CGCTGTCACCGGTCTCCAACGGCGTCCTGCGTCCCGGGGAGTCGCTGGGGGCCACCGCCACCCTGCAGAACCCCGGGAGCTCCGCGACCGACCCCGTGCCGGTGGCCTTCCGCCTCGGGGCCGCGCCCCTGCGCGACCGCTCGGCGCTCGACCGCTGGCTCGACGGAGACACCGCCGGCGTCGCCGTCGCCGAGGTCGGCGCGACCACGCTCGGTGCGGTCTCGTCCGAGGATCAGGGGTCCGTCTCGCTCAACGTCCCCGCGACCGACCCGGTGATCGCCGGCCGTGCCCCGGGCGTCTACCCGCTCTCCGTGCAGGCCGGCGACCTCGTCGCCACGTCGGTCGTCGTCGTCCCCGACACCGCGGCCGCCGCATCGGGTCTCGCCGTGGTGTTCCCCATCACGGTCGACGTCCGACGCGAGGGTCTGCTGACGGCCTCCGAGCTGGCTGACCTCACCGCCGTCGACGGTCCTCTGACGGCCCAGCTGGATGCCGTCGACGGCACGGCCGCGACCCTGGCGGTCGACCCCGCGATCCCCGCCGCCATCCGCGTCCTCGGCACCTCCGCGCCGCCCACCGCGATCTCCTGGCTCCAGCGGTTGCTCGCCCTGCCCAACGCCCGGTTCGCCCTGCAGTTCGGCGACGCGGACCTGTCGGCGCAGATCAATGCCGGCCTCGCCGCCCCTCTCGAGCCCATATCCCTTCTGACGTATATGTCGGCGGCGGACTTCGCGACACCCGTGACGACGTCGACGTCGTCGCCCACTCCCACGCCGTCGCCCTCCTCCGGCGCCCCGTCTCTTCCGGATCTCGCGACTCTCCTCGACATCGGACCGGCCACCGCGAACGTGTACTGGCCGGCGACGGGCAGCGCCGGGCCCGGGGTCGTGGGAGCACTCGCGACCTCCGGCGACGCGGACCAGCCGGCGCGCATCCTGCTGCCGTCGTCGAGCGTCTCGGACGGGACCGTTCCGGTCGACGCGTCCGTCGGCGGCGTGTCCACCCCCGTCTACGACGCCGATATCACGGCGGCCCTCACCCGCGCCGCCGGGGAGAACGACGTCACCCGCCGCGGGTCGGACCTCGCCGCCGCCGTCGGCATGCTCGCCCTCGCCCGCGCGGACGCGGGCGGTCGCCCCCTCCTCGTCGCCGTCGACCGCGGCACCGATCGAGCCCGCGCCAGCCTCCGCGCCACCCTCGCGGCCGCCACGACCGCGCCGGGCTTCGCGGCCGTCCCTCTCGACGACGTCGTCGGGGGAGCGGCATCCGCGATCTCCCCGGCCGAGCCCGAGGCCGACGCCGCCCGGGTCGCCGAGGTGACTCAGCTCGTCTCGGACGAGGCGGTCATCGACCGTTTCGCCACGGTCCTCGAGCAGCCCGAGCTGCTCACCGGCCGCGAGCGCGCGGAGATGCTGCAGCTCCTCGGCACCTCGTGGTCCGGCGACGCCGCGCGCGAGGCCGTCGCGGCCCACCGCAGCGAGACCCAGGAGACCCTCCAGTCCGTCGGCATCCTGTCGTCCGACTTCCGGCTGGTGAGCTCGAGCGCGCCGCTGCGTCCCTGGATCCGGAACGACCTGCCCTGGCCGGTCTCGGTGGTGCTGGTCGCGCGTCCCGACGACGTGCGTCTCCGCGTGCAGGAGCAGACCCCGATCGAGGCGCAGGCCGACGCGAACACCCGCGTCGAGGTCCCCGTCGAGGCCCGTGTCGCCAACGGCGAGGTCAGCGTCGCCCTGCAGCTCTACAGCCCCACCGGCGAGCCCATCGGCGACCCGCAGGGCGTCGACGTGGAGGTGCGCGCCGAGTGGGAGAACATCGGCCTCATCGTCATCATCCTCCTGGTGATCGGCTTCATCGGCATCGGCGTCGCCCGCACGGTCGGTCGACGGCGCGCCCTCCGCCGCGAGGTCGCCAGCGCCCTCGAGACCCCGCTCACCGAGCCCGAGGTCCGGGATGCCGCCGGCGCCCCGGCCGAGCCGGAGGTCCAGGATGCCACCGGCGCCCCGGCCGATGCCCCGATCGACGGCCCGCGTGCCGATGCAGACCGCGGCGCCGAGCCGCGCCAGGAGGAACGTCCGTGAGCGGAATCGGTCGCGCGAGCGTCCTCATCGGAGCCGGGACGATCGTGTCGCGGCTCACGGGTCTGCTGAGGACCATCGTCCTCGTCGCGGCCATCGGCTCGATCAGCTCCGCGGGTGACGCCTTCGCGGTGGCGAACCAGCTGCCGAACAACATCTACGCGATCATCTCGACCGGCCTCCTGACGGCCGTGGTGGTGCCGCAGATCATCAAGGCCGCCGCCCACGCCGACGGCGGCCAGGCCTTCATCTCGAAGCTGTTCACGCTGGGCACGATGGGGCTGCTCATCTCCACCGCCCTCGCGATGATCGCCGCACCGCTGCTCGTCCAGGTCTACGCGAGCCGCTTCACCGAGGATCAGCTGGCGCTCTCCACGGCCTTCGCCTACTGGTGCCTGCCGCAGATCTTCTTCTACGGCCTCTACGCGCTCCTCGGCGAGATCCTCAACGCCCGCCGCGTCTTCGGCCCGTACACGTGGGCGCCCATCGTCAACAACATCGTGTCCATCGCCGGGTTCGCCGGGTTCATCCTGCTCTTCGGCGGTCCCCAGACCGCGGTCTCCGCCTGGACGCCCC
>VGAV01000441.1 GCA_016870695.1 Actinomycetota bacterium
CCCGGCCCGCGAGGCCAAGCGGGCCGAGCGCAAGCGCCACACGATCCCGTCCGTCGCGATCGCCGGGTACACCAACGCCGGCAAGTCGAGTCTGCTGAACCGGCTGACCAGTGCGGGCGTGCTCGTCGAGAACGCCTTGTTCGCGACCCTGGATGCCACCGTCCGGCGCTCCGAGACGAGCGACGGGCGCGTGTACACGCTGACCGACACCGTCGGGTTCGTGCGCAATCTGCCGCACCAGCTCGTCGAGGCGTTCCGCTCCACGCTGGAGGAGGTCGGCGGCGCCGACGTCATCCTGCACGTGGTGGACGCATCGCACCCGGATCCGGCGGCGCAGCTGTCGACGGTGCGCGACGTGATGGGCGACGTGGACGCGGACTTCGGCCACGAGATCGTCGTGTTCAACAAGGCCGACCTGCTCGCCCCCGACGACCGGCTCGTGCTACGCGGACTCGCGCCGCAGGCGCTGTTCGTGTCGTCCCGCACGGGCGAGGGCATCGACGAGCTGCGCGCGGCCGTCGAGGAGGCCCTGCCGCTCCCCGCGGTCGAGGTGCAGGCGGTCGTGCCCTACGACCGCGGCGACCTCGTCTCCGCGGTGCACCAGACCGGCCTCATCGTGGCGCAGGAGCACCGCGAGCAGGGCACCTTCCTCCACGCCCATGTGGGCGCCCGCCTCGCGGCGGAGCTGGAGCCCTTCGCGGCCTGACCCGAGACCACGGACCCCCGTCGATCACGCATCGGCGGGGGTCCGCGGCATCCGGGATCAGTCGAGGACGAGAGCCGGCACGCCGGGCGTGGCGAAGCCGAAGACGGCGCCGAGGAACGCGAGCTCGCGCTGCAGCGAGTCGACGACGGTCTCCGCGCGGCGGAACCCGTGCCCCTCGCCCTCGTAGAGCACGTACGCGTGCGGCACGCCGTGGGCGACGAGGGCGTCCCGGATGGCCTCCGCCTGCGACGGCGGGACGACCCGGTCCTCGGACCCCTGCAGGATGAGCAGCGGGACGCGGAACCGCTCCGGGTGGCTCAGCGGGGAGCGCTCGAGGTAGACGTCCTCCGCGGCGGGCAGCGGACCGATGAGCCCATCGAGGTAGCGCGCCTCGAAGTCGTGCGTGTCCTCGGCGAGGGCTCGGGCGTCCCCCACGCCGTAGCGCGAGATCCCGGCGGCGAAGACGTCGGTGGTGGTCACCGCGGCCAGCACCGTCCACCCGCCCGCGGAGCCGCCCGCGATGGCGATGCGGCCGGGGTCGGCCAGTCCCGCCTCCGACAGGGCCGACGCGGCGGCGGCGACGTCGTCGACGTCGACCACGCCCCACTGGCCCTTGAGGCGGTCCCGATAGGCGCGGCCGTACCCGGTGGAACCGCCGTAGTTGACGTCGAGCACGCCGATGCCGCGGCTGGTGAAGAAGGCGGTCTTTGCGGACGGCGCGGGTCCCACGTGCGAGGTGGGGCCGCCGTGGACGAGGACCACATAGGGCGGGCGCTCGTCGGCGGGGGCGACGACGCCCGGGTTCGTCGGCGCGTAGGCGAAGGCGTGCACCGGGCCGTGCGGCCCTTCGGTGACGAGGGCGCGGGCGGGCGGCATCCATTCGTCCCCCCAGGCGGCGTCGCCGCCGGCTACCGGCAGGACGGACTCCGGGGCGTCGAGGTCGACCAGCCACAGGCCGGACCGTCCGTGCGCGTCCGCCCCCGACACGAGCACGCGGGCGTCGCGGGCGTGCTCGACGGCGGCCCCCGCGACCACGGGCAGAGGCAGGGGACGGATGCCGCTGGGGGCGATCTCGACGACGTCGTCGGCGCCGTTCGTGCGCACGGCCACGATGCGGCCGTCGGCCGTCGCGTCGAACCACCGCGTGCCGAGCACCCAGAGTCCGCCGCCGGTGTCGGCGTCCGCGGGCGCCACCGGCTGCGGCTCGCCGTCGAGACGGTGCCGGAAGAGGTTCCAGCGCCCGTCCGGGTCGTCGGCGTAGAGCAGCTCGTCGTCGGCCAGCCACACCGGCTGCAGGGGAGCGCGACGCTCGCCGCCGGCGAGCTCGCGCACCTCACCCGTCGACAGGTCCGCGACGCGCAGGCGCGTGGCGTCCCACGGCATGTCGGGATGGTCCCACGCGATCCACGCGAGACGGGAGCCGTCGGGCGACAGGGCGGGCTGCGCGAGGAAGGTGCTGCCCGCGGCGAGCGTCTCGATCGCGTCGACGTCCTCCGCGCCGGAGCCGTCGGTGGGGATGCGGACGATCGCCCGCTCGGGCACGCGCCCGTCGCCGTGCCGCTCGCGCACCGCGAGCAGGCCGCCGTGCTGCCACGTCAGGCCGCCGTGGCGGTCCGTGTCGGACGCCGGCGTGAGCGGACGCGCCTCCGCACCGGGGCGGAGCCCGTACACGCGCTGGTCCGTCTTCTCGACGTAGAAGAGCTCGCCGTCGTCGGAGGCGGTCCAGGCGCCGCCGCCGTACTCGTGCACCGAGGACCGTGCGTTCGCGGGGGCGGGGAGGATCGTGTCGACGACGCCGTCGGCGCGGCGGCGCTTGACGGCCACGCGGCCGCCCTCGGCGGGGACCGACTCGCCCCACCACACCTCGTCGCCGACGAGTCGTGCGCCGTCCACGCGCGGCGTCGCGCGCGAGACCGCCTCGGCGGTGACAGGAGAGGGCCAG
>VGAV01000442.1 GCA_016870695.1 Actinomycetota bacterium
CGCGCACAACAAGAGCCGCAACGACTACCACGGTCTCGCGACCGAGATGATCGACTCGGGTGTGGACGTGCTGATCGGCGGCGGGCACCCGAACTACACGGATGCCAACACCTCGCGCTCGTCGCACTTCGGGACCGGCTCCTGGATCTCGCAGACGGACTTCGACCGCGTCACGCAGGGCAAGACCCCGTTCTCGTACGTGGAGAGCAAGGCGGACTTCGAGAAGATCGCCGCCGGTGAGAACGTCCCCGACAAGCTCTTCGGCCTCGCTCGCGTCGCCGAGACGTTCCAGTACAACCGTCCCGGCCTGTCGAACAAGACCGTGCTGCCCTGGACCGACAAGATCAACGCGGACGTGCCCTCGCTCGCGACGTCGGCCACCGCCGCGCTGAACGTGCTCGAGAAGGACGAGGACGGGTTCTTCCTCATGGTCGAGGGCGGCGCCGTCGACTGGGCCGGCCACGCCAACCAGACGACCCGCATCGTCGAGGAGCAGCTGTCGTTCAACGAGTCCGTCGAGGCCGTGACCGACTGGGTCGAGACGAACTCGAACTGGGACGAGACGCTGGTCATCGTCACCGCCGACCACGAGACCGGCTACCTCGCCGGCCCCGGCGCCGGTGTCGAGAAGGGGTGGACCGCGCTCACCGGTACCGCCGGTCAGCTGCCGAACGTGTCGTGGCACTCCGGCAACCACACCAACGCACTCGTGCCGCTCTACGCGCAGGGCGCCGGTGCGGACGTCCTCCAGGCCCGCGCGGCCAAGTGGGACTTCGTCCGCGGTGCCTACCTCGACAACACCGACCTCGGCAAGACGATCTTCGACCTGCTCGGACACGCGCCGGCCGAGGGCGACGCCGTCGGCGTCGAGGCATCCGTCCCGCTTCCCGCGCAGGCCGGCCAGCTGAGCCTCGCCGTGCCCGCCGTCGAGGGCCCGGTGGCTTTCGCCGGTGACACGTCCGCGCAGAAGGCGGCCCTGCCGCAGCTCGTCGTCACCGACAGCCGCAACGAGGCGCAGGCCCAGGGCCGCGGCTGGACGCTCTCGGGCTCCGCATCCGCGTTCGTCGCGGGCAACCGCTCGTTCGGTGCCGAGAACCTCGCGTGGACCCCGCGCGTGGTCAGCTCGGCCGCCGGGGCCGTCGCCGGTGGCACTGCCACCCTCGACAAGCCCGCCACCCTCGCCGACGCCGACCGCGTCGGACGTGTGGGCGAGACGGTCGTCGCCGCCGACCTGAACCTCACCATCCCCGCGACCGCCGAGAGCGGCCGCTACGGCAGCGAGATCACCCTCACGCTCTTCGCGAAGGACTGATCGCCCCGGCCGGTGCGTCCCGACGGGGCGCACCGGCCCTCGTCCTCCCTCCCGACTCGAAGGAACCCCCGTGTCCCCCCGCATCCCCGCTCTCACCGCCGCCGTCCTGGCCGGCGGTCTTCTGCTCTCCGCCGGCCCGGCCGCCGCCGCTGTCACGGCTCCCGGCTCCGCCGCCGCTCCCGCTCTTGCTGTCTCGGCCGCCGCCGCCGTCTCCAGTTCGGCCGCCGCCCCCGCCTCTGCCGCGGCCTCCGCTTCTGCTTCTTTCGTCGCCTCCGGCTTTGCCGTCGCCCCCGCCTCTGCCGCGGCCTCCGTCTCTGCCGCGGCCTCCGTCTCTGCCTCTGCCGCGGCCGCGGCCCCCGCCTCTGCCGCGGCCGCGCAGTGGAGTGTCGCCCCCGCGAACGCCGACGGCCCCGACGGGCGCATCTCGCTGCGTCACACGATCGACCCCGGCGGCTCGGCGACCGACGCCATCGCCGTCACGAACCTGGGCCCCGAGCCCGCGACCTACACGGTGGCGGCGGGGGACGGCGTCGTCGGTGACGACGGTGCGTTCGACATCGCCGCGGGAGCGCCCGAGGACTCCGGTGCCTGGATCACCGTCGAGGGCGCACCCGACGGCACCGTCGCCGTCGCGCCCGGCGAGACCCGGGTCCTCCCGCTGCGCATCGACGTGCCGGCGGACGTCGTCCCCGGCGACCACCCGGCCGGCATCGTCGTCGGCGTCAGCAGCGCGGACGACGGCGTCACCGTCACGAATCGCATCGGCGTCCGCGTTCACCTCCAGGTCGCGGGCGACATCGTCCCCGCGCTCGGGGTCGGCGAGGTGTCCACCACGTTCTCACCGTCGTGGATCCCCTTCGCGCCCGGAACCCTGCGCGTCGAGACCGTCGTCACCAACACCGGCAACGTCCGCCTCGGGGCCCTCGCCGCGGTCGAAGGTCCGGGGATCACCTCCGCGTCCCTCGCCGGCGACGCCGCCGAGCTGCTGCCCGGCGACTCCACGACCGTCGTCACCGAGACGAGCGCCTGGCCGATCCTCGCCCTGTTCGGGTCGACTCAGGTGCGTCCCGTCGCACTCGGCGACGATGCGATCACCGCTCCGGCCCCCGTCGACGCCGACTTCGTCGCCGCCGCGCCGTCATGGACCGGCCTCGCCCTCCTCGTGCTCCTCGCGGGGGCCGTCACCGCCCTCGTCCTGCGTCGTCGTCGGCGCCGCCCGGCGACTCCGGATGCCACCGAGCCCGAGACCGTCGACGCGACGCGCGAGACCGCCGCGGCGGGGACCCGGTGACGCCCCCGCGGAACCGCATCGGCGTGCCAGCGCTGACGA
>VGAV01000443.1 GCA_016870695.1 Actinomycetota bacterium
GCTTCGCGACATCTCCTCCGCTCGGCGACGCCGACCCGCGCGACGCGCCGGTCTTCACGCAATACACAGCCGCTTCTCCCTAACATGGTTCCGACTCGCTGGCCGGGTCGCCCCGCCCGAGAGGACCCGAGTGAGCAAGAAGACGACCACGCGCGCGCGGCGCATCGTCGCGCGTCACGGACAGCTCTCGTCGCCCGGCCCGCTGCGGCAGCTCATGTCGGCGGTCGGCATCGCCCTCGCCGCGATCCTCGTGGCCGGCGCCGGTGTGGCCGCGTACGTCACCTACGACCTGTCGAGCAGCTTCACCGCCGACGCGGTCGACCTGAAGAACCAGCCCGCGGTGCCGCCGGACCTCGGCGAGCTCAAGGGCGGCGTGAACCTGCTGCTGGCGGGCACCGACGAGTGCGAGCCCGAGTTCGCGCAGTACTTCGGCGACCGCTGCAGCGGCCCCGACGCCGAGGGCAACCTCAACGACGTCAACATGCTCGTGCACATCTCGGACGCGCCCCGCCGGGTCACGGTCGTCTCGTTCCCCCGCGACCTCATGGTCCCCATCCCCGCGTGCACGGATGCCGAGGGCTCGGAGCACTCAGCGTCGCGCAAGGCGCAGATCAACAGCGCCTTCGAGGACGGCGGCCTCTCGTGCGTCGTCGAGACGATCTCGGACCTCAGCGGCCAGGACATCCCCTTCGCCGCGAAGGTGAGCTTCGGCGGCGTCATCAACATCACCGACGCGATCGGCGGCGTGGACGTCTGCATCGCCAACGGCATCAAGGACCGCTACACGGGCATCGACTGGCCGGCCGGAATGCGGACCGTCAAGGGTCTCGATGCCCTGCAGTTCCTGCGGACGCGCCACGGCGTCGGCGACGGCGGGGACCTCGGCCGCATCTCGAATCAGCAGCAGTACATGTCGCGCCTGGCGACGAAGCTGAAGAGCGAGGACGTGCTGTCGAACCCCGCGACGCTGTACAAGCTCGCGTCGACCGCCCTGCGCAACGTCGACCCGTCGACGTCGCTGACCAACCCGTTCACGCTCGTGCAGATCGCCGCGGCCGTGAAGGACGTGCCGTTCAGCGACATCGTGTTCGTCCAGTACCCGACGGCCGCCGACCCCGCCGATCCGAACCGCGTGGTGCCCGACGAGGACGCCGCCGAGACCCTCTGGGCCGCGCTCGACGCGAACCAGGCGATCACCCTGTCGGGCGAGCTGAGCGGCGGCGACGGCGTCGTCGCGGAGGACGGCGGACAGCCCGTCGAGACCCCCGCGCCCGCCCCGGTCGAGACCGCCGCCCCCGCGCCCGCCACGACGTCCGAGGGGTCCTCGACCCCCACGCCGAGCTCCACGGCGATCGTGCTGCCCTCGGAGATCGCCGGTCAGACGGCGGCCCAGTCGACCTGCTCGAACGGCAACGTGCGGCAGTGAGAGGGCGGCATCCGGATCCCGGTTTCGGATGCCTCCCGCGATCCGGTTAGTATGTACCGGTGTGCTCGCGCCGTGAGGCGTCGATCACCTGGAGACGTCGCATAGTCAGGCCTAGTGCACCACCCTGCTAAGGTGGAGTCCCCTCACGGGGACCGAGGGTTCAAATCCCTCCGTCTCCGCCACGAGAACCCCCGAGAGATCGGGGGTTTCGTCGTATCCGGGCGGCATCCGTGCGACGGCCCCGCGCGTCCGCCGCGCGATTGTCCTCCGGTCGCCCCCCGCTGTGAAGCCCCTACGCGCCGCCGGTCGGACGCTCCGACCCTGGCCCCTCGTCGCACCAGCGGCGAGGAACCGGAGGAGCAGACATGGGAGTCAAGACAGCGGTCACCGCCGGAGCGGTCGGGGCCGCAGCGGGCCTGGCCGCCACCGCGCTGATACGCAAGAAGTCCGGGTCGGATTCCGTCGGCGACGGCCGCCATCCCGAGGGGTGGAAGGCCGTGACCGTCCTCGGCGACGCGGACGACTTCACGTCGGGCGGGTACCCGGCGCCCCTGCAACGCCTCGCGGACGAGCTCGAGATCCGCATCGCCCCCGCCCCCGGGGACAAGGGCTTCGAGGTCCACGCCCGACGGCGGACGGATGCCACGGCGTCCGACGACGACGCCGACGCCGAGCTGCGCACCGCCCTCCGGGACGCGAAGCAGCTGTTCGAGACCGGCGAGATCCTGCTCGCCCGTCCGCGGCCGCACGGCCATCGGCCCATGACCCTCCCGGGTCGCGCGGTCGACAAGGCCGAGGACGAGGCGAAAGGCGAGGGTGTCCTGTGAGGGCTCTCTGCTGGACCGGCGTCAACAAGCTCGAGGTCGAGAACGTCGACGACCCTGAGATCCTCAACGCGCAGGACATCATCGTCCGCGTCCGTCTGACGACCACGTGCGGCTCCGACCTGCATCTGCTCGGCGGGTACGTCCCCACCATGCGGGCCGGCGACGTGCTCGGCCACGAGTTCCTCGGCGAGGTCGTCGAGGTCGGGTCGGCCGTCGAGAAGCACCGCGTCGGCGACCGGGTCGTCGTGTGCTCGTTCATCAGCTGCGGCCGCTGCTGGTACTGCCGCAACGAGCTGTACTCCCTCTGCGACAACGGCAACCCCAACGCCGGCATCCCGGAGATGCTCTGGGGGCAGGCGCCGGGCGGCTGCTACGGCTATTGGCA
>VGAV01000444.1 GCA_016870695.1 Actinomycetota bacterium
CGGGCGGGGCAGGCCGCGCTCGCGCGCGAAGTCCACCGCCGCGGCGACGTCGAACGCCTCGGACGCGCCGCCGTCGAACGCGCCCTCGCTCGTCCCCCGGGGAGAGGTCGTCCCCCGGGTGTTGAAGCGGAGCACCGCCAGGTCGGCGAGGGCCGGCAGGCGCCCCGCGGCCTTGCGCAGGATGTGCGAGTCCATGAACCCTCCCGCGGTGGGCAGCGGGTGCAGGGTCACCAGCGTGGCGACCGGCGGACGCTCGGCGGGCAGGGCGAGCTCACCGACGAGGGTGAGGCCGTCGAGGGTCTCCAGCTCGATGTCCTCCCGCCGCGCGGGCAGCAGGACGGGTCCGCGTATCTCCATCAGGCGATCCTCCAGCAGTGCGTGTGCCAATGTCTGCGCGCCGCCAGGTCGGCGGCATCCCCCAGGACCCCGTCCGCGCGCCACACCACCACGTGGGCGACGCCGATGCCGACGGTACGTCCGCACCCGGGGCAGATGTACTCCTTCTGCGCCTGCGGGGCCGAGATCGGCTGCACCGTCCACTCGCCGCCGCGCCGCGTCTCGGTGCGCTTCCAGCCGGCGATCAGACGGTCCAGCGAGTCGTCCCCCCGATCGGACGAAGGCCGGCGCTTACGGGACCGGGGCATGGATGCCGCTCACCACCAGTGGTTGCTGGTCCAGAAGCCGTACGCGGCCGCCCAGCTGCCGTAACGGCCCACGGCGTACCCGGTCGCCCAGCGCAGGTTGTCGACCGGGTCGTAGCCGTTGCCGGGGACCTTGCTGCACGGCAGCGCCTGGACGAGGCCGCACGCTCCGGACGAGCGGTTGGTGGCGTTGGGGTTCCACCCGCTCTCGCGGCTGACGATGTAGTCGACGTAGCCCCAGTCCGACTCGGCGATGCCGGCGGCCGCCATCCAGTCGGCCGAAGACCCGCCGCCCGAGTAGAGCACGGGGCCGGCTGCGCGCGAGGACTTCTCGGAGTCCGACGAGGAGGACGAGCCGGTGCGGCTCGACGGGGTCGGAGTCGGCGTCGGCGTGGGCTTCGGCTTGACGAAGACGTTGTAGGCGGAGCGGTCCAGCACCGGCGCCGCGCGCTCTCCCCCGGTCGACACGGCCTGCGTGTCGCCGAGCCCTTCGGCGTACAGCGTGACGGTCTCGGGCTCGTCGGCCTGGGCGCTGAGGATGGCCCCGCCCATCGGGCCGACGTACGCCGCGGCGAACAGCAGGGCCGCCGTCGCACCGAAGACACCGACGACACCGCGGCGCCGCGACCACCGCGGACCGGGACGGTGCGGAGCGGGCGGCGGGACCACGTCGATCGTGGCCGCGCGCCGTTCCACGCGGCCCGAGGGCGCGGGGGTGGGCTCGATTCCGGAAGTCACAGTGCCGCCGATTCTACCGACGCACGGCGCGCGCCGCGGTCCGACCTCACCCGACCGCCAGCATGACCTCGATGACGGCGTCGAGCACCGCGTCCACCTGGGTCTCGCGGTAACCGCCGCGCTGCATGCGGAAGGCCACGGCCCGCACCTGCTCGGGCGTCACGGGGTCACCGGTCGCGAGATAGGCGGAGAGGCGGTCGGCCACGACGTCGACCTCGTCGACGCGATAGCCGTAGTGCAGGATGCCGACGCGGTCGAACCGCTGCCCACGCGGGCGGGTCAGGCGGTCGAGCACGATCTGCGCCGTGTCCCGCGTCTCCGCCACCCACGCGCGTGCGCCGAGACGCGAGAGGGCGTGCTCGCGCTCCCGGGCGGCGAAGGCGTCCTCGATGCGGCCGAGCGCCGCGTCGACGGGGCCGACGGCGTACCCGCCGCGGACGAGGGGGAAGGCGATCCCGCGCACCTCCGCCGCGCGGAGGGTCCCCGGCTCGTCCGCCTCGAACGCGGCGCGGGCCTTCGCGAAGAACACGTCGACCGCGCGCTTCTCGTACCCCCGCGCCCGCGCCGGGGCGTCGACAAACATCGGCGCGGCTGACGGGCTCGCAGCGGTCTCCACCATAATCACGAGCCTCCCAGCGGGGACAGCAGGTAGTACAGCGCGAGCGCCGCCGTGGCCGACGGCAGGATCGAGTCGAGACGGTCGAGGACGCCGCCGTGTCCCGGCAGCCAGGAGCTCATGTCCTTGATGCCGAGGTCGCGCTTGACCATCGACTCTCCGAGGTCGCCCACGGTGGCGGTCGCGAGGACGACGGCCCCGAAGACGAGTCCCGCCCACCACGGCACCTGCAGCATGAAGATCGCCAGCACGACGCCCGCGACGAGGGCGGCGACGCACGCGCCCGCGAATCCCTCCCACGTCTTCTTCGGGCTGATGCGGGGCGCCATCGGGTGGCGTCCGCCGCGTCCGAAGGTGAGGCCGGAGACGTAGGCGCCGGTGTCGGCGACGACGGCGAGGACGAGGAACGCCAGGACCCACCATTCGCCCCGGTCCTGGGCCAGGAGGATGGTGGCCATGCTGCCCAGGAACGGCAGGTACAACTGGATGAAGCCCGCGACCAGGACGTCGCCCATTACATCGGCGTACGACCGGCCATCGGCGACGTGCATCTGCGCGACGAGGCGCCAGATGGTGACGACGGCGACGGCGACGATCGCGAAGACCCAGTGCAGCCACAACCCGACCAGGAAGCCGCTGAGC
>VGAV01000445.1 GCA_016870695.1 Actinomycetota bacterium
CGATCGGCCGCCTCGGATCCATTCACGACCGCATGCCGCTGTTCATGGACCCCGACTTCGCGGACGCCTGGCTCGACCCCACGACCGAGAACGTCGGCGACATCCTCGACGCGGCGATCGACGCCGCCCCCGATATCGCCGAGACCCTCGACGACCACGTCGTGTCGTCGGCGGTGGGCAACGTCCGCAACGACTCCCCCGCGCTCATCGAGCCGGTCGACGACTGACGTATCGTCGGACGGTGCCCTCTCTCGCCGCCCCCGCTGCCGTCGTGCTCTCGCGCGACGAGTGGTCGGCGACGGCCGCGGACCACGCCGCACGGGCCGGCGCTCTCACGGCGGCGCATCGGGCGCGCGCGGCTCGGGCCGAGCGGCATCCGGTCGAGGACTTCCTCTTCACCTACTACTCGTACAAGCCGGCGATCCTGCGGCGCTGGCATCCGGGGATCGGTGTCGTCCTCGAGGACGCCGACGACCGCGCCGGGTGGCGCTGGTACTGTGCCGACGGGTCGGGGGCGAGAGTGGATGCCGCGGCGTTCCGCACCGAGAAGGGCGCGCTGTTCCGCGGCACCGTGAATCTGCTGCGGGCGACCCTGGACCGGCCGGCCCAGTTCGGGTGCTTCGGGCTGCATGAGTGGGCGATGGCGTACCGGGCCGACGAGGTGCGTCACGCGGTGCCGCTCCGGCTGGGGCGCGACGGGACCGACGCGGTGGTCGAGGCGCACGACCTGCGGTGCACGCATTTCGACGCGTTCCGGTTCTTCACGCCCGAGGCCGCACCGCGCAACCGCGAGCCGCTGACCCGGGACGGACAGGCGGCACGGGAGCAGCCCGGCTGCCTGCACGCCGGGATGGACCTCTACAAGTGGGTCCTCAAGCTCGGGCCCCTCGTGCCCGGTGCGCTCCTGCTCGAGGCGTTCGAACTGGCCCGTGACATCCGTACGCTCGACATGGAGGCGTCGCCGTACGACCTCGCCGCATGGGGATACGCCCCGGTGCGGATCGAGACGGCGGAGGGCAAGGCCGTCTACGTCGCGCGCCAGCGCGAGCTCAGCGCCCGCGGCCAGCGGCTGCGTCGCGCGGTCGTCGACGCGGCGACACGCGAGGACTGACCCGGCCGCGAGGGCGGGCCCGCGTCCCGGCGCTTCGACGGGCCTACCCGGCGCGGCTCAGCCCGCGCCGGACGCGAGGTCCAGCCGCAGCGCGGCCACCCGGGTCGCGGCGTCGTCGAGACGGTCCGCGGGAAGGCGCCCGTCCTCGACCGCCGCGACGATGCCGTCGACGATGCGCGGAGCGGTCGTGGCATCCGTCCCCACCACCGTCAGCACGAGGTCGGTGCCCGCGGCGAGGGCCTGCACGGCGTTCTCCACCGGGTCGGTGTACGCCGCTTCGCCCGAGGACTCGAGCATGCCCAGGTCGTCGCTGACGATGACGCCGTCGAAGCCGAGCTCTTCGCGCGCGATGCGGTGCCATTCCGGGGACAGCGAGGCCGGAACGTCGTCGACGGCGGTGTAGCGGAGGTGTCCGAACATCAGCATCTCCGCGCCGGCGCCCACACCCGCGGCAAACGGGGGCGCCTGGGTCTGCCGCCACTGCTCGATCGACATGTCGCTGCCGGGGATCCCCTCGTGCGAGTCGCCCGGTGCCGCGCCGTGTCCGGGGAAGTGCTTCAGGGTGCTCGCGACGGTGCCCTTCTCGCCCTCGACCGCGGCGGCGATGCGGGTGGCGGCGGCCCCCGGGGTCGTGCCCAGGGCGCGACGGTAGATGAACATGCCGGGATCGTCGGTCACGTCGGCGACGAGGCCGAAGTTCACGTTCGCGCCGGCGTCGGCCACGAGTGCGGCGCGCCCGGCGAACGCGTCGCGCACGGTCTCCGGGCTCGCGTCCTTGAGGGTGAGCCCGCTCGGCAGGTCGTCCCAGCGCAGGCGGGAGACATCGCCGCCCTCCTGGTCGACGGCGACGAGCGGCGGGAAGGCGGGGTCGGTCACCATGGCCCCGGTCAGCTGCCGCACCTCGGAGGCGTCGGCGCCGATGTTCGCCCCCATCAGAAGGAAGCCGCCCAGCGCGTTCTCGCGGACGTAAGTTCCGGCGGTAGCGGGATCGGTGGTCGCGACGTGCCCCATCACCACCGAGGCGGCGCGCTCGCGCAGGTCCATCGCATCGACGCGGGCATCGGCGTCGGAGGGGGCGGCCGTGGGCGTGGGCGAGGGGGTCGGGGTCGGGGACGGATCGGCGGCGGCGGTCGTCGGCGGAGGGGATGCCGCGGGCGCCTCCGGCGTCGGAGCGCAGGCGACGGTGAGGGACAGGAGCGCGGCGACGCCGAGGGCGGGGAGGCCGGGACGACGGGCGCGGGAGCGGGGGTGGGACATCATGGGGTGCGTCCAGGGTCCCCCGGGCGGCGGGAGATGGCAAGCCGGGAGCCGACGCGACACGCCCGTGCTACGCCGGTTTTTCGCCCGCGCTTTCCGTGTTGTAAGCTGAGTGAGTTGCCCCGCGAGGGGCAGCGGAGGGCCTGTGGCGCAGCTGGTAGCGCACCTGCATGGCATGCAGGGGGTCAGGGGTTCGAGTCCCCTCAGGTCCACCCTCATCGAAAGGCCCCCGCGAGAGCGGGGGCCTTTCGCGTTCACCGGCG
>VGAV01000446.1 GCA_016870695.1 Actinomycetota bacterium
CCGAAGGCCTGGGGACGGGATCGCCTCCGCCAGGGCCTTCCGCATCGCCGGCGCATCCGCGAAGCGCGCGGAGGGGTCCTTCAGCAGCGCCCGTACGACCACGCGATCCAGCGCCACCGGCACGCGCGGTGCGGAGACAGACGGGGTCGGCGGCAGAGCGCCGAGGTGCGCCCGCACGACCTCGTCCGTGGTGGCCCGGTCGAACGGGGGCCGGCCGACGAGCGCGAAGTACAGGACGCCGCCGAGCTGGTAGAGGTCGCCGGAGGGGCCCACGCCCTCCCCGCGCAGCTGCTCCGGCGAGGCGTAGCCGACGTTGCCCACGACCCCGTCGCCCGTCGTACTGCGAAGGACGTCGGCGCCGCGCGCGGTCTCCCCGCGGGGAGCCGTCAGACCGTAGTCGACCAGGCGGGCGTCGCGGAGGCCCCCGTCGGGGGTGAGGTCGACGAGCACGTTCGCCGGCGAGACGTCCCGGTGGACGAGCCCGGCCGCGTGGAGGGCGTCGAGGCCGTCGAGGATCCGGCGGGCCATCGCCGTCGCCGCCTCCGGGGTCAGCGGTCCCTCCGCGCGGACGACCTCGCCGAGCGAGCGGCCGTCGACGAGGTCCCAGGCCGTCCACGTCGTGGCATCCCCGTCTCCCCCTCCCCAGCCGCGCAGCGCGCAGAGGCCGGGATGCCGGATCCCCTCGACGACCTGCGCCTCCCGGAGGAACGCCGCCGACAGCGCCCGCTCCCCCGCGAGGTGCGGGTGCAGCACCTTCAGCGCGACGCGGGCCGCGGACCGGGCGTCCGTCGCCGCGTACACCGACGCGGTGGCTCCGGAGCCGAGCAGCCCGGAGACGCGGAACCGCCCCGCGACGAGCATCTCGTCGCCGGATCCGGACGTCGTCGGGTCAGCCAACGAGGTCCAGAGCGCCGTGCCGGTGCCGACGGCCCGACCGGGTGCCGATGGTGACGCTCAGCGCGATGTCCGCGCCGGCGAGGACGGTGCGTACGGATCTCGCCGCCGCGGCGGCCTCCCCCGGCGACTCGTACCACCGCGCGCACATGAGCACCGGCTCGCCGTCGAGACGCAGCGACCAGCCGTGCCGCATCGCGGACGACCCGCGGACGGTGGCGGGGGCGAGCTCGACGGAGCGCATCTGCGCCAGCTCCACGGCGGCACGCGCCCGGTCGGGGGATGCCGACAGGTCGGTGCCCCGCGCGAGCTCGCGGTTGTTCGACGCGAGCAGGCGCCAGACGCCGAACACGCCGCCGACGGTCGGGCCGTCGACCGAGCGCACGGGACCGGCAGGCGGGAGCTCGGCGCCGGGCAGCACCTGCGCGCGGAAGGACAGCCACGCCGCGAGCAGCGGGTCGTGGCGGGAACGGAACGTGTCGAACACGACGCGTGCGCGCGCGCTGGCGCGCGGAGAGAGCGGATCGCTCACGGAGGGGCCCCTGTCTGGCGGCCGTGCGCGCCGGACTTTCGGGTCGTCCGGTGCTGTTCCGCAGAGATGAAAGTGCTCTCATCTCATGGCCGTCCCGGGTGCGGCGGGTGAACGAGCGGTGCACGAGCCCGCAACGGTGGGGAGCGGTGGCATCCCTCCCCCGGACCTCCGGCTCAGAGCGTGCGGCGCCCCTCGAAGGCACGGCCGAGGGTGACCTCGTCGGCGTACTCGAGGTCGCCGCCGACGGGGAGACCGGATGCCAGCCGCGTGACGCGGATCTCGAGGGCGTGCAGCAGCCGGCTGAGGTAGGTCGCCGTGGCCTCCCCCTCCAGGTTGGGGTTGGTGGCCAGGATGACCTCTTGAACCGTGCCGTCGGCGAGACGCTGCATGAGCGGTGCGATGCGCAGGTCGTCGGGACCGATGCCGGCGATGGGGCTGATCGCCCCGCCGAGCACGTGATAGAGGCCGCGGAACTCGCGGGTGCGCTCGATGGCCGCGACGTCCTTGGCGTCCTCGACGACGCAGATGAGGGTGGCGTTGCGGCGCGGGTCGCGGCAGATGGAGCAGCGGTCCTGCTCGGAGACGTTGCCGCACACCTCGCAGAACTTGACCTTCTCGCGCACCTCGCCGAGCAGGGTCGACAGCCGGGAGACGTCGAAGCTCGGCGACTGCAGGATGTGGAACGCGATGCGCTGCGCGGACTTCGGACCGATGCCGGGGAGGCGGCCGAACTCGTCGATCAGGTCTTGGACGATGCCGTCGTACATCAGCTGAACCTCGCGGGCGGCTCGTAGGGCTCATCGCGCACGTAGACGGCGCCGAGCATCTGGCGGACGACGGCTTCGCCGTAGCGCTGCACGCCCCCGGCCAGCGGGGCCATGCGGGGGACGACCACGGGCGGCACCGGGGCGTCGGGCTGCTCGTCCGCGGGCGGGATGACATCGTCGTCCTCCCTCTCCTCGGGGACGGCGACGGACGGGGTCACGTCGGTGGCGGGCAGGACGGCGCCCTCCCGGACGGCGACGACCGCAGCCGCCGGTGTCTCGTCGGGCTCGTCGTCCACGGCGAGGGCCGGGGCCACCGGCGGGCGCTCGGCCGTCGTGACCGCCGCACGGGAGGCCCGCGGTGCTCCGGCGGTGCCGTCGGACGACGGAATGGGCGCGACCGCCCACTCCGTGACCGAGGCCGACGAGTACGCGG
>VGAV01000447.1 GCA_016870695.1 Actinomycetota bacterium
GCGGCGGCGACGATGCGGTCGGGCAGGCTCACCTCGAGGCGCTTGCCGGCGACCTCCACGACGACCGTGTGACGGCCGGGCGCGGCGGCGGGGGCCTCGAGCTCGCCGTCCCACGCGGGGATGTCGTTGACGAACTCGGTCTCGATCCAGCGGGTGTAGACGCCGAAGTCGCCGTCCTCGGCGACGAACGCCGGGTCGCGGACGACCTTGCGGTGGAACGGCAGGACGGTCGGCATCCCGGCGACCTCGAACTCGTCCAGCGCGCGGCGCGAACGCTCGAGCGCCTCGGCGCGGTCGCGACCGGTGACGATGATCTTCGCCAGCAGCGAGTCGAACGCGCCCGAGACGCTGTCGCCGGCGGTGACGCCCGAGTCGAGACGGATGCCGGGACCGCCGAACGTCTTGAAGACGTGGATGGGGCCGGGCTGCGGGAGGAAGCCGCGGCCGGGGTCCTCGCCGTTGATGCGGAACTCGATGGAGTGGCCGACCGGGCGGGGGTCGTCGTAGCCGATCTCCTCGCCCTCGGCGATCCGGAACTGCTCGCGCACCAGGTCGATGCCGGTGACCTCCTCGGACACCGGGTGCTCGACCTGCAGACGCGTGTTGACCTCGAGGAACGAGATCGTCCCGTCCGCGCCGACGAGGAACTCGCACGTGCCGGCGCCGACGTAGCCCACCTCGCGGAGGATGGCCTTCGACGCGGAGTACAGGATCTCGTTCTGCTCGTCGCTCAGGAACGGCGCCGGCGCCTCCTCGACGAGCTTCTGGTGGCGGCGCTGCAGCGAGCAGTCGCGGGTCGAGACGACCACGACGTTGCCGGCGGCATCCGCGAGGCACTGGGTCTCGACGTGACGCGGCTTGTCGAGGTACTTCTCGACGAAGCACTCGCCGCGGCCGAAGGCGGCCACGGCCTCGCGGGTCGCGGACTCGAACATCTCGGCGACCTCGTCGAGCTCGCGCGCGACCTTGAGGCCGCGGCCACCGCCGCCGTAGGCGGCCTTGATGGCGATGGGCAGGCCCACCTGCTCGGCGAACGCGACGACCTCGTCGGCACCCGAGACGGGGCCGGGCGTCCCGGGGGCCAGCGGGGCGCCGACCTTCTCAGCCACGTGGCGGGCGGTGACCTTGTCGCCGAGGGCCTCGATGGCGTCGGGCGACGGGCCGATCCAGACCAGGCCGGCGCCGATGACGGCGCGGGCGAAGTCCGCGTTCTCGGCGAGGAAGCCGTAGCCGGGGTGGACGGCGTCCGCGCCGGAGCGACGGGCGATCGAGAGGATCTTCTCGATGGAGAGGTACGTCTCGGCGCTGGTGGCGCCTTCGAGCGCGTAGGCCTCGTCGGCGAGGCGGGAGTGCAGGGCGTCGCGATCCTGATCCGCGTACACGGCGACCGAGGCCTTGCCCGAATCGCGTGCGGCGCGGATGACACGGACGGCGATCTCGCCACGGTTGGCGACGAGTACCTTGGCGATCTTCGGCATTCGTCCAGCCTAGCGACGCGGAGAGACCTCTTTTTGACCCTTCTCGACAAGAAAGTCCGGGGAACGTGTGGCGAAGTCTACGAACGGTTCCACAGTGCGGGCCAGGACCCGCCGAGCTCGCGCACGAGACGACGCACCGTCGACAGCGACATCCCGACGACCGTCGAGGGATCGCCCTCGACCCGCTCGATGAACGCGCCGCCCAGGCTGTCGACCGTGAACGCCCCCGCCACCTGCAGCGGCTCGCCCGTCGCGACGTACGCCGCGATCTCGTCCTCGTCGACGTCCGCGGCGAACGTGACGGACGCCTCCGCCACGGCGTACGCCTCCCGCGGCTCCGCACCGGGCGTCAGCCGGAAGACGCCGTGCCCCGAGTGCAGCACGCCCGTCCGCCCGCGCATGTCGCGCCAGCGGGCCGTCGCGTTGTCGGGGGTGTACGGCTTGCCGAGGATCTCGTCGCCGAGCGCGAACATCGAGTCGCCGCCCACGACGAAGCCGTCGAATCCCGGGTCTTCGTCGCGAAGACGGGAGGCGACGTCCTGCGCCTTCCGCCGGGCCAGCAGCAGCACGTGCTCGTCCGCCGGGAGCCGGCGTGCCTCCGCGGCCTCGACCTCGGCGATCACCGCCTCCTCGTCGACCCGGGGCGCGCGTGCCTCGGGCTCGATGCCCGCCTGACGCATCAGCATGAGTCGGGCCGGAGAAGTGGATGCCAAGCACACGCGCATGCGTCCACGCTACCGAGCCCGTGCTCGCACCCCGCCGCGGCGCCGAGCATCCGCGCCGAGAAACGCCCCCTGCACCGGGAAACGCCCGCACCCGGCGTTCCCGGGTGCAGTCGGCGTTTCTCGCGGCGGACCGGAGGAGGAGCGTGTGACAGGCTCGACGCATGCATGACGGCGACACCATCGATCTCGACATCACCGGCATCGCCCACGGCGGCGTGTTCGTCGGGCGCCACGAGGGCCGTGTCGTCTTCGTCCCCGACACCCTCCCGGGCGAACGCATCCGCGCCCGCCTGGTCGACACGCGCAAGAAGAGCTTCTGGCGCGCCGAGGCGCTCGAGGTCCTCCAGGCCGCGCCGGAACGGCGTCCGCACGTCTGGGCGGCCGCCTCGATCGACCGTGCGCCCGAGGAACGCGCCGGCGG
>VGAV01000448.1 GCA_016870695.1 Actinomycetota bacterium
GAGGTTCTCCCACGTGTCCTTGCCCCCGCGCGAGCGCGGCTGGACGTGATCGATCGTGGATGCCGCCTTGCCGCAGTACGCGCAGCGGTGGGCGTCGCGTCGCAGCACCCCGCGGCGGGTGACGGGGACGCGACGGGCACCGGGCACGCGCACATAGCGCGTCAGGATGATCACCGCCGGGCGATCGTACGTGGACGCGGCCGTCCACACCGGATCGCCGTCGATGCACTCGACGACGGTGGCCTTCTCGTTCATCACGAGCACGAGGGCTCGCTTGAAAGACACGACGGCCAGCGGTTCATATCCCGCGTTCAGCACAAGAGTGCGCATTTCCTGTCCTCTCGAATGGCCGAGACGGCTTCTCGGATGTTCGACTCGCGACGACGGGAGGGGCGGCAGGGGTATGAAAAAGGGCGCTGTCACACAGACAGCGCCCTGGAGGTCGCGGTGATCCCGCGGCATCCGCTCACACGATGCCGGAGGACGAGCAGCCCGAGCGCATCCATGGTGCGGATGCGAGGCATGTCGTCCATCGGCGGTCCCTCCGGTTCTCCCGACGTCGAGGACAGGCTAACCCACTGCGACACGCCCGGGGTCCGACGCGTCGGGAAACAGAAGACGGCGTGTCGGAGAACTCACGTCTCCGACACGCCGTCGAGGTCTGGCGGGCTCAGCTCGCGTTCTGCTGCAGCCAGGCGTAGGGGTCGACCACAGAACCGTTGATGTGCACCTCGAAATGCAGGTGGTTAGCGGTCGAGCTGCCGGTGGAGCCGACGAGGCCGATCAACTGACCGGCGGCGACCGTCTGGCCCGACTGGACGACGCGGCTGCCGTAGGTCATGTGGCCGTACAGCGTCGACACGCGCTGGCCGTTGATGACGTGATCGATCGTCACGGCGACGCCGTAGCCGCCGTAGCTCTCCTGCGAGACGCGGACGACGCCGGCGGCGGCGGCGAAGATGGGCTGGCCGCCGGGCGCGAGGAGGTCGACGCCCTGGTGGTAGCCGGAGTCCCAGAGGCCGCGACCGAGCGTGTAGTTCGACAGGGGCCAGCGAACCTCGCCCGACCCGGGCGCCGTCATGTTGAGGTCGACGGAGGAGACGCTGGTCGGCGCGCTGGTGGCGGCCTGCGCGGCGCGCTCGGCGGCCTCGCGGGCACGCTCCGCGGCAGCGGCGGCGGCGGCCTCCTGCTCCTTCTTCTTCTGGATCTCCTCGGCGGTGGTGGCCGAGTAGCTGCTGCGGTCGAGCGTCTGCGCCGAGACGTCGGACGCGACCACGAGCGACTGGTTGTCGGGGGCCGACATCTGCTGCAGCGTCATGGTGTCGGCCGAGGGCAGCGACGCGGCGTACGCCGGGATGGCGACCGTCGCGACGAGGCCGGCGACCATCGACAGGATGACGGCGCTGCGGAGCGGCTTGGCGCCGCGCCGCGGGGTGCGGGGCGAAGCGGGGGCGCTCGTCGCGGGGGCGCGGCGCTCGCGGGACGGCGCGGCGGTCGAGCGGGCGGCGGTGGCGCGCGCTCTGCGGGTCAGACCCGTCGACGGGACCTCGGGCAGGCCCTCGACGGGATCGGTGTGTTCAGCCAAAGTTCCTCCGGCGCCTCTGCGCAGTCACACGCTGGCTCGTCAGCACTCGATGGGGCACGATGCGGGCTTCACCCTCTGCAGACGACGAGCCGATGAGGCAGACTGCGAGGGGTCCGACGGCGGGCTTCTCGCCTGTGGACCCTCCGAGGCTACCCGAATATAACGAACATGTCACGCACCCGACGCTTTCCCCAGGGACCGTTCGGGTTGCAGGGCGCCCGGCGGAGAACTCCCCCGACCGCCCGTGCTCGAACGGGTCAGGCGTCGGCCACGAGGAAGATGTGCGAGGCGACCTCGACGGGAAGCTCGAGCCCCTCCTCGGACTCGTCCATCTGCACGAGGACGTAGCCCTCGTTGAAGCGGTACTCGCCGCGGGCCCCGGGGACGACGCCGGCGGCCTTGAACTGCTGCAGGAGCTCCGGGTCGACCTGCGCCGGCTCGGCGAGCCGGCGCACGGTGCCGGAGATGGGCTGGCCGGCCTCGTTGAGCTTCTTGACCAGACCGACGACGCCCTCCTCGAAGGTGGCGCCGGGGATGTCGCCCAGCTGGTCGAGCCCGGGGATGGGGTTGCCGTAGGGCGACTCGGTGGGGTGTCCGAGCAGCTCCACGAGACGGCGTTCCACCTGCTCGCTCATGACGTGCTCCCACCGGCAGGCCTCGTCGTGCACGTAGGCCCAGTCCAGGCCGATGACGTCGCTGAGCAGCCGCTCGGCGAGACGGTGCTTGCGCATGACGTCGACCGCCTTCTGACGGCCGTCGTCGGTGAGCTCGAGCCGGCGGTCCTCGGACACGACGACGAGACCGTCGCGCTCCATGCGCCCGACGGTCTGCGACACCGTCGGACCGGAGTGCCCGAGGCGCTCGGAGATGCGCGCGCGCAGGGGAACGATGTTCTCCTCCTCGAGTTCGAGGATGGTGCGCAGATACATCTCGGTGGTGTCGATCAGATCGGTCATTCGGGGGTTCCCTCGGCGTCGCGCGGCAAGTCCTCCCAGCCTACCGACCCGCCCCGACATGGAGGCGGGACGGCCG
>VGAV01000449.1 GCA_016870695.1 Actinomycetota bacterium
GCGGACGTCGCCGCCTTCGACTCGGCGATCCATCCGATCATCGCCGAGCTGGCCTGAGCCGCCTCAGTAGCGGTAGCGCTCGTGGTCGACCGGGACGTCCCGGGTCCGCCGGCTCGACGCCCGGTCGAAGATCAGGGCGGCGATCGCACCGAGCACCATGAAGACGACCACGGAGATGAGCGCCGTGAAGCCGAACACCTGCAGCTCCGTGTAGACGACGTCCGTGTACGGGCTGATGTTCGCTCCGTCGATGGCGAAGGTCAGGATGAGCGCGACGAGGATGCCGACGAAGGCGCCCGCCGCGAGGAACACGCCGTACTTCGGTGCACGGCGCATGCGCAGCGTCACGATCTCCTCGTGGACGTACGGCTTGCGTTCGGGAGTGGGCTGCTCAGCCATGCACCCATTCTCCCACCGCCGCCGCTCCCGCGGGTCGCGGTTTTCTCGCCCGTGGGGTTGTCTCGCGCGGGGCGGCGGCGCGGGGCCGCGAGATCACACGATCTCGCCGAGGGCACACGCTCCGGGCGTACGGAACGTGTGATCTCGAACCGAACGCGTGATCTCGGCGCCCGGCGCCGGCCGAGCGGCCCGCGGGTCAGGGACGCAGCGGCAGGAGATGGCTCAGGTCGGCGCGGACGCCGGAGGCGGTGATGCGGCCGGAGGCGGCGGCATCCATCCAGTTCTCCTGCCCCGTGGCGACGGCGATCCAGGTCGCGGCGTCGGTCTCGACGACGTTCGGCGGGGTCCCACGGGTGTGCCGCGGCCCCTCGATCACCTGGACCGCGCCGAACGGCGGGACGCGCATCTCGACGGAGTTGCCGGGGGCCTTCTCGACGAGGAGCTGCAGGAGGTAGCGCACGGCGGTCGCGGTGGCGGCGCGGGGGGCGTCTCCGGCGGCGACGGCGGCGAGCGCTGCGCGGCCGTCACCCGTCTCGATGCGGCGAGGAGGCATGGCATCCACGGTACCCGCGTGGCGGCAGCGGCATCCCGAGGCGGTACCCGCGTGGCGGCAGCGGCATCCCGCTGAGGCGGGAAGGACGACGCCGGTCGATAGGCTGGCCGCGTGAGAATCCTGGTCCTCGGTTCGGGCGCGCGCGAGCACGCCATCATCCTCGCCCTGCGCTCCGAGGAGGCCTCGCACGCGATCTACGCGGCCCCCGGCAATGCCGGCATCGCCCGCGACGCACACCTCGTCGACCTCGACGCGAACGACCCCGCCGCGGTCACCGCGTTCGCGAAGGACCAGGCGATCGACCTCGTCGTCATCGGCCCCGAGGCGCCGCTCGTCGCCGGTGTCGCCGACGCCGTCCGCGAGCGCGGTATCCCGGTGTTCGGGCCCGGCAAGGCCGCCGCCCAGCTTGAGGGCTCCAAGACGTACGCGAAGCGGATCATGGATGCCGCCGGCGTCCCCACCGGCCGGGCGGTGCGCGCCCATGACCTCGCGGGAGTCGAGGCGGCCCTCGACGAGCTCGGCGCGCCGCACGTGGTGAAGGCCGACGGACTGGCCGCCGGCAAGGGCGTCATCGTCACCTCCGACCGCGCCGCGGCCCTCGCCCACGCGGAGACGTACCTGCCCAGCGGCGGGGTCCTCATCGAGGAGTTCCTCTCCGGACCGGAGGTCTCGCTCTTCTTCCTCAGCGACGGCGACCGCGTCCTTCCTCTCAGCCCGGCCCAGGACTTCAAGCGCCTGCGCGACGGCGACGAGGGCCCGAACACGGGCGGTATGGGGGCGTACTCCCCGCTGCCGTGGCTGACGGAGCGCTTCGGCGGCGAGCAGGAGTTCGTCGACCAGGTCACCCGCGAGGTGGCCGAGCCGGTCATCAGGCAGATGGATGCCGAGGGCACCCCCTTCATCGGCCTCCTGTACGCCGGGCTCATCCTCACCGAGCAGGGCGTGAAGGTCATCGAGTTCAACGCCCGCTTCGGCGACCCGGAGACCCAGGTCGTGCTGCCGCGTCTGATCGACCCGCTGTCGGACCTGCTCCTCGCGGCGGCATCCGGGACCCTCGACACCCACCCGCGACCGGCGTTCGCAGAGGCGACCGCCGTGACGGTGGTCCTGGCGAGCGAAGGCTATCCGGAGGCGCCGCTGACGGGCCGCGTGCTCACCGGCGTCAACGAGGCCGAAGAGGTCGACGGCGTGCACGTCGCCCACGCCGCGACGGCCCGTCGCGAGAACGACCTGCTGGCCACCGGCGGTCGTGTGCTGAACGTCGTCGCCCTCGGCACCACGTTCCGCGAGGCGCGCACGGCGGCGTACGAGGGGCTCGAGCGCATCGGCCTCGAGGGCGGCCAGTACCGCACCGACATCGCCGCACGCGTCGTCGAGGACTGATCCCGGACCGCCCCGGCGGGCACCGCCTCGGTGAGCGAGGTGTCGGCGGGCGGAGGGGATGTCGGCAGCGGGGGACCGAACCCGACCCGGGCGTCCTCCCTCCGCGGCATCCCCTCCCCTCCCCCACACGCGCCGGTGTCGGCGGGCGGAGGGGATGTCGGCAGCGGAGGACCAAACCCGACCCGGGCGTCCTCCCTCCGCGGCATCCCCTCCCCTCCCCCACACGCGCCGGTGTCGGCGGGGGGAGGAGATGTCGGCAGCGGAGGACCAAACCC
>VGAV01000450.1 GCA_016870695.1 Actinomycetota bacterium
TCAGCTCCGATCTGCAGGTGGTGTTCCAGGACCCGCGGTCGTCACTGAACGAGGCCAAGAAGGTCGGCGACATCCTCATCGAGCCGATGATCGCCAACCGGCAGCTCACCCGCGCGCAGGGCATCGACCGCGCGAAGCAGCTGCTGGTGAAGGTCGGCCTCGGCGAGCAGGCGATGGACCGCATGCCCGGCAGCTTCTCGGGCGGCCAGCGTCAGCGCATCGCCATCGCCCGCGCACTGATGTCCCGACCCAAGCTGGTCGTCTGCGACGAGCCCGTCTCGGCCCTCGACCTCTCCGTCCAGGCGCAGATCGTCAACCTGTTCCGCCAGCTGCAGGCCGAGACCGGTGTCTCGTACCTCTTCATCGCGCACGACCTCTCCATCGTCCGTCTGCTCTCCCAGCGCATCGCCGTCATGAGCGCCGGCGTCATCGTCGAACAGGGCGACAGCGAGGACGTCTACCTCCGACCTCGCGAGGTCTACACACAGCGCCTCCTCGCGGCCGAGCCCTACCCGGACCCCGCGATCCAGCGCGAGCGCCGCCTGGCGTGGGAAGCCCTCGCGACCCGGACCGTCGCCTGACGGACCACCCACCCGCACGACCACCCGCACCACCCGCAGCACCGTCCTTCGGCGCGCCGTCCGGCGCCGCCGCACCCCTGGCACCACCGCATCGATCAGGAGTCACCGTGTTCGGATCCACCACCCCGCGCCGTCGGGCCGTGCGCCTCGCCCTTGGCGCGCTCACCGCGGCGACCGCGCTCGTCGTCGCCGGTTGCTCCGGCGGCGACGCCGCGACCGAGGACGGCGGCGACGACGTCCTCACCATCGTGAGCGTCGCCCCGCCCGTCAGCCTCGACCCCTACCTGCAGAACGTCGACCCGGTGAATATCTGGTTCATCCAGCTGGCCTACGACCCGCTGATCCGCGTCGACAGCACGGGCGAGCTCGTGCCCGACCTCGCCGAGTCGTGGGAGTACGTCGACGACGAGGCGAAGCAGCTCGAACTCACCCTCCGCGACGAAGTGAAGTTCTCCGACGGCACCGAGATGACCGCCGAAGGCGTCGCCGCGTCACTCACCTACGCTATTGAGACCGGCGTCAACGGCGCCGCGTGGCTCGGCGCCGACACCACGGCCGAGGCGACGGGCGACGACACCGTGCTCATCACCTCCGCCGAGTCGAACCCGTCGATCCCCAGCCTGCTGACCCAGCGCGTGCTGCTCGGCTCCGTCGTGAACCCCACCGCTCTCGACGACCCCTCCGTGCTGCTGAACGGGACCCACGGAGCCGGCCCGTACGTACTGGACACCTCCTCGACCGTGGCGGACTCGTCCTACGTCTACGTCCCCAACGAGAACTACTGGGACCAGGACAAGATCCAGTGGGACCGCATCGAGATCGACGTGGTCGCGAACACCGCCGCAGCACTCCAGGCCGTCCAGAGCGGACAGGCGGACCTGTTCCGCGGCGACACCGCGACCGGCGAGAGCGCCGTCTCCGCGGGCCTCGGCATCGAGGCGGTGCCGCTGGGCCTGCTCGGCATGAACTACATCGACCGCGACGGCGTGATCGCCCCCGAGCTCGCGGACGTCCGCGTCCGCCAGGCCCTCAGTTACGCCATCGACCGCGACTCGATCGCCGAAGCCGTCTTCGGCGAATGGGGCTCGGCGGGCGGAGCCCTGGCGCTGCCCGACACCATCGGCTACGACGCGGACGTGCAGGACACCTACGCGTACGACCCCGAGAAGGCACGCGAGCTGCTGGAGGAAGCCGGCCACGGCGACGGCTTCACCGTCGACGTGGCCTACGTGACCAGCGTCAGCAGCGACATCCTCGTGCAGGCCGTCGCTGCCAACTGGGCGGAGATCGGCGTCACCGCCAACCTCGTCAACTTCACCGACGCCGGGCAGGCCGTCGGCGAGATCAGCGGACGCAACTACCCGATCGCCTACTACGGATACGGACAGCTGCCGCCCTCCATCGTCGCCCGCAGCTTCTTCGCCGGCGGCGCCAACCAATACAACCCGTGGGAGAGCCAGGACGACCAGCTGAACAGCCTGCTCGCCGAGGCCAACGCCGCGTCTGACCCGGGCGATCAGCAGGAGCTTTTCGGCGCGGCCTTCGACCGGGCCTACACCGACCTCGCTTGGCAGGCCGGCGTCGTGAACAGCTACCAGGTCTTCATCTACAACCCGGACACGGTCACCGGAGTCGACGCCACCACGAACGGTCCCACCCCGGACGTGGCCTGGACGGTCGCTCCTGCCAGCTGATCCGGCTCCGCACGACCCCGGTGGCGGGTGCGACGCACCGCACCCGCCACGGACCCACAGAACCGCACGCAGAGGAGACAGCATGACCACCACCTGGGGCGTTGAGCTCGCCGACATCGACCTTCCCGAGTTCGACCTGCCTCGGGAGAAGCCCACGATCCCGGCCGCCACCTACGCGGCCCGGCTCGAGGCCCTCCGCGTCGCCGCCGCCGAGCGGGGCTTCGACGCCGTCGCCGTCTACGGCGACCGCGAGCACTTCGCCAACACCCAGTTCCTCACCGGGTTCGACCCCCGATACGAGGAGTCCCTCATGATCGTCGCCCCCGACCGCCT
>VGAV01000451.1 GCA_016870695.1 Actinomycetota bacterium
CTCCTGGCGGCGCTCCCTCGCGTCCGCCGTCGGGGTCGAGGGACTGCCCGCGTTCGAGCTGGGCGCGACGGAGCTGGAGGCGTACCGCCGGGCCCACCCTCTCGCGACCGTCATGGAGATGGTGCGTGCGCTCCTGCTGCCCGGCGCGGCCGAGGACTCCGGGGTGGTCGTCGCCGTGGGCGACGCCGCGGGCCGGCTGCTCTGGGTGGAGGGCGACCGGCGCCTGCGCGCCCGCACCGGCGACATGGGCTTCGTCGAGGGCGCGAACTGGTCCGAGGCCGTCGTCGGCACGTCGGCCCCCGGCACGGCCCTGGCCCTCGACCGCTCCGTGCAGATCGCCGGCGCCGAGCACTTCAACCGGCACGTCCAGCCGTGGTCCTGCACGGCGGCGCCCGTGCATGATCCCGAGACCCGTCGGCTGCTCGGCGTCATCGACGTCACCGGGGGGCCGGAGGCGGTCCAGCCGCAGACGCGCCTCCTCGTGGATGCCACGGCTCGCGCGATCGAGAGCGAGGTCCTCATCGCGCGGCTCCGGGACCGGCAGCAGGCCCCTCCGGCGCGATCGCCCCGGCGTCATCCGGGGACGCGGGCGGTGCTGCAGACGCTCGGACGGGACCGCGCCTTGCTCGAGGTGACGGGAGAGTCCGGGGGCACCGTCGTCGAGCTCAGCGCCCGGCACGCTGAGATCCTGCTGCTGCTCGCGGTGAACCGCGAAGGGCTGTCCGCCGAGGCGCTCAGCGAGGCCGTCTACGGCCACCCCGCGACCGAGACGCTCCGACCGGAGATGGTGCGGCTGCGCCGCGTGCTCGAACGGGTCGCACCGTCGCTGGTGCCGTCATCGCGGCCGTACCGGCTGCCCGAGGGCGTCGAGACCGATGCGCAGCACGTGCTGTCGCTGCTGTCCCGCGGCGCGCACCGTGTCGCCCTGTCCGCATACCGCGGGGCGGTGCTCCCGGACTCGACCGCTCCGGGGGTCGAGGAGGTCCGCACCTCGGTCCGCCTCGCCCTGCGCGAGACGCTGCTCGCCGAGGCCGGCGTCGACGTGCTCCTCGCCTACGCCGAGAGCGCCGACGGCCGCGACGATCGCGACGTCCTGCGCCTCTGTCTGGCGATGCTCCCCGCGCGCTCGCCGCGACGCGCCGGACTCGTCGCACGTGTGGAATCCCTCGAACGGACCTGATGTCGGAGGCCCTCGTTACGCTGGACGCGTGGACGAACAGACGCTGGACATCTTCTCGGCAGCCCGTGCGCGACGCGATGTCGCCGGCATCCGCGACGCCCTCTCGCGTGTCACCGCGGGGGACATCGCGCGCGTCCTCGTGCGCTCGCCGCGCTACGGCCTCTACGCGCTCGAAGGCACCGTCCGCATCGGCGTCGGCGGCCAGCCGCTCGTCGGCGACGTCATCCTCGCGACGAGTTCCGAGATCCAGCGGATCGACCTGGGCATCGACGCGCCGGCGCCGGCCCTCTCGGCCGATGTGGTCGACCCGTCCACCCTCCCCCACGGCACGCCCGTTCGGGTGACCTTCGCGACCCCGACCCACAACACGTTCGCCGTCACCGGTCCGATCACGGCCGGCAACGACCGCTTCCTCCTCGTCGGCAGCTGGATCGTCGCCGACGACCGCGTCATCGCCCCGCGAGTCCTGAGCATCGAGCGGCTCGACGACATCGACCTGCACGAGGTCAACGTGCCCCCGCTGCGGTCGGTCCTCGTCGACGCGGAGGCGTAGACAGCGCAGGCGGATGGATGCCACGGCCTCGGGGTCGTGGCATCCGTCGTTCCCCCGTCCGGGAGGGCGGGCGTGCAACCCGATGCAACCTTCGCGGGCGTACCGTCAGGGCCATCGCCGCCCGGAGCCGACGCGGCGACTCATGACCGTCGAAGGAGACACGCATGACCATCGTCGAAGAAGGCGTTTCGAGCGTCTACGCCGCCCCGGGGACCCGCGGGGCCGTCGCCGAGTACCGCGCGCGGTACGGGCACTACATCGGGGGCGAATGGGTCGAGCCGCACAGCGGCCAGTACTTCGAGAACATCACCCCCGTGACGGGCAAGCCGTTCTGCGAGGTCGCCCGCGGCGACGCCGCGGACATCGACCGGGCCGTCGAGGCCGGCTGGAAGGCCTTCGCGACCTGGAAGAAGACGACGCCGGCCGAGCGCAGCGTCATCCTGAACAAGATCGCCGACCGCATCGAGGAGAACCTCGAGAAGATCGCCGTCGCGGAGACGTGGGAGAACGGCAAGCCGGTGCGCGAGACGCTCGCAGCCGACATCCCGCTGACCGTGGACCACTTCCGTTACTTCGCCGGCGTGCTGCGGGCGCAGGAGGGCTCGCTCAGCCAGCTGGACGAGAACACCGTCGCGTACCACTTCAACGAGCCGCTCGGTGTCGTGGGCCAGATCATCCCGTGGAACTTCCCCATCCTGATGGCCGCTTGGAAGCTCGCCCCGGCGCTCGCCGCGGGCAACTGCGTCGTCATCAAGCCGGCCGAGCAGACACCGGCATCCCTGCTGTTCCTCTTCGACATCATCGGCGACCTGCTCCCCGCCGGTGTCGTGAACATCGTCAACGGCTTCGGCATCGAGGCGGGGGCGCCGCTCGCG
>VGAV01000452.1 GCA_016870695.1 Actinomycetota bacterium
AGCTTCTTGTAGACGCCGGAGACCGGGTCGGCGTATGTGACGTCGAGGGCGTTCGGCGTCTCGGCGAACGCGTCGCCGAAGCTCGCCACCTCGACACCCGACAGCTTGAGCTTCGCGGACGTGTCGAAGCCGTCGAACGCGGCCTCCCCGCCGAGGAGGCGGGTCGCGGCGATCTCGGCCATGGCGTAGCCCGGGGCGACGAGTCCGACGCACTGGCCGTCATAGCTGGCGACCTCGCCGATGGCCAGGACGGCCGGGTCGGACGTCTCGCACCCCGCATCGATGACGACACCGCCGCGGGGGTCGACACGCAGCTCCGCGGCGCGGGCGAGCTCGTCGCGCGGCCGCACGCCGACGGTGAAGACGACGACGTCGACCGGCTCCCAGCTCCCGTCGCGCAGCTCGAGCCCGCACACGGCGCCGGTCTTGTCGGCATCCACCCGGGTCGTCACCGAGGAGGTGCGCACGTCGATGCCGCGCTCCTCGATGAGCCGCTGCAGCGCCTTGGCGCCGCCGAGGTCGAGCTGCGCCGACATGAGGCGCTCGTTCGACTGCAGCACGAACGGCGCGACGCCTTCCGCCTGCAGCGCTCCGGCCGCCTCGAGTCCGAGCAGACCGCCGCCGACGACGGCCCCGCGCAGCGGGCGTCCGAGCTCCGCCGAACGACGCGCGACCCAGTCGCGGAGGGCGATGACGTCGTCGAGCGTGCGGTAGACGAAGCACCCCCGGCTGTCGAAGCCGTCGAGGGCGAGCCGGGCGGCGTAGGACCCGGTCGCGAGGACCAATCGGTCGTACGTGTGCACGTCGCCGGAGGCGGTGGTGACGGTCCGGTTCGCGCGGTCGATCGACACGACGCGGGCGTCGGTCTCGACGCGCACCCGCTCGTGGGCGAGCGAGGCCGGGTCGAGCGCGAGGTCGTCGGCGCTCCGGCCGCCGAAGTAGCCGGTCAGTCCGACGCGGTCGTAGGGGCCGCGGCGCTCGTCGCCGAGCACCGTGACGCGCCAGCGACCGTCGACGTCGCGGGCCAGGAGGCTCTCCACGAAGCGGTGGGCCACCATGCCGGCGCCGACGACGACGACCGACGCTGGCGGGAGCATGTCGCCACCGTAGGAGGCGGACTTTGCGCTGTCGTCAGCAGCGTGTTTCGTTCCGGTTGCGGGGTTCGAGCGGGCCATGCCCCGACGCTAGGCAGACGACGTTTCTCCGGTCCGCTCCCCCGCGTTTCCCCTCGCGAACGTTTCCCTCACCGGGGACCCGCGGTGGTGTGAGTTTTGCGGCCGGGATGCCGCCGGTGTGGCCCCGGGGTGGGATTCCGTGCGCAGGATGCCGCCGGTGTGGCCCCGGGGTCACGCACGGCGCCCCGGGGCCACCTCGGGGCGTCAGGAGACGGGCTCGAGGACGAACAGCTCGATGCGACGGTCGGTCTTGCGCTGGTACTCGGCGTAGTCGGGCCACGCCGCGACGGCACGCTCCCACCACTCCTCGCGCTCGGCGCCCTCGGCCTGGTGGGCGTCGTACTCGCGCTTGTCGTCGCCGTCCTGCAGCGCGACGCGCGGGTTCTTCACGAGGTTGAAGTACCAGGCCGGGTGCTCGGGGGCTCCTCCCTTGGATGCCACCACGGCATAGCGACCGTCGTGCTCGACGCGCATCAGCGCGGTCTTGCGCAGGCCTCCGGTTTTGGCTCCGACGGTGGTGAGGACGATGATGGGCTTGCCTCGCAGTTCGGCGGCCTCCTGGCCACCCGAGGCCTCGAAGGCCTCGGCCTGCGAGCGGGCCCATTCGCTGGTGCTGGGCAAATACTCTCCTGAGAGCGGCATATCCCCACGATACGACCGCCCGCCTCGACTCGGCCCGTCCTTTCCGTTCCCCCCTTCTGGAGCCATCATGAGCACCCCTGCTCCCGAGCGCCCGGCCGCCCCCACGGCCGAGCCGAAGAACGCCCTCGACCGGTTCTTCGAGATCACCGCACGCGGTTCCAGCGTCGGTGCCGAGGTGCGCGGCGGCGTCGTCACCTTCGTGACGATGGCCTACATCGTCATCCTGAACCCGATCATCCTGTCGGGCACCCCCGACGTCGAGGGCAACGTCCTCGGCTTCGGCCAGGTCGCCGCCACCACCGCGCTGACCGCCGGCGTCATGACCATGCTGTTCGGCCTCGTCACCCGCCTTCCCTTCGCCTTCGCGGCCGGGCTCGGCATCAACTCGTTCCTCGCGGTCGGCATCGTCGGCGGCGTCACGTGGCCCGAGGCCATGGGTCTCGTCGTCATCAACGGGCTCATCATCGTGCTGCTGGCCGTCACGGGTCTGCGCCGCATGATCTTCGAGGCGGTACCGCTGGCACTGAAGACCGCGATCACCGTCGGCATCGGCCTGTTCATCGCCTTCATCGGGTTCGTCGACAGCGGACTGGTGACCTCGACCGGACTCGCCTCTCCCCCGGTCGGCCTCGGTGTCCAGGGCTCGATCGCGACGGTGCCGACCGCGTTGTTCGTCCTGACGCTCGTCATCACCGCGGTTCTGCTCGCCCGCAGGGTCAAGGCCGCCCTGCTCATCGGCCTGCTGAGCGGCACCGTCATCGCCGTGATCGTCGAGGCGGTCGCGAACCTC
>VGAV01000453.1 GCA_016870695.1 Actinomycetota bacterium
CACGACGGCGGCATCCGTCACCGACCCGCGCCGGTCCTCGGCACCCGCCACCCCGGACGGCCGGCGCTGCAGAGTGCGGACCTCATGCCCGGCGCCCTGCAGGGCCCGGACCACGGCGCGGCCCAGAAAGCCGGACGCCCCGGTGGCGAGGACCCTCACGGCTTCTCGCCGGCCAGCACGCGCGCGGCCCACTCGCCGACGCGGGTGCGGTCGATCTTGGAGTTGTGGCGGATGTCCGTTGGCAGCGTGGTGACCACGAGCACCGCGGCGAGCTGCTGCGACGTCGCGGCGCGGACGGCGGCCGTCAGATCCGGGGATGCCAGTCCGGGACGCCGCGCGCCCGGGGCGGTCTCGACCACGGCGACGACGACCTGCGCGCCCCGCGGTCCGACCCCGACCACCGCGGCCCGTCCGACGCCGGGGACGGACTCGACGTCCTGCTCGATCCCGACGGGCGTCACGGGGCCGGCGGCGGTGGCGATGACGTGCGGCATCCGGCCCTCGATCCACAGCCGGCCGTCGGCGTCGAGGTGGCCGACGTCGCCGGTGCGGTGCCAGCGCTCGCCGACGTCGCGACGGGCCTCGCGGTCCGTGAGGTAGAGCCGGAAGTATCCCCGCTTCAAGTGCGGCGCGGAGATGACGACCTCGCCGGAGACGCCGGCGGCGATGTCCGGAGTACCGGTCGCGCGCCCGTCCGCGTCCAGCGCCGAGATGCGGACCCGGCCGTGGCCGACGGGGCGTCCGACGCACACCCCGCGGTCGCCCGTCTCGGCGGCGCGCTCGATCTCGGGCAGGGTCACATCCGCGACGAGCAGGCACTCGGTCATGCCGTACGGGGTGTGGGCGACGGCGTTCGGCATGAGCGCCTGCGCCCGCCGCAGGAGGTCGACGGCCACGGGCGCCCCGGTGGACAGGAACGTCCGCACGCGCGCGAGCGCGTCGCGATCCTCGCCGCCGAGGGCGTCGGCCGTGGCGACGACGTTGCGCACCGCGGCGGGGGAGAGGAACACGATCCGCGCGTCCGAGGCGCGGACGGCGGCCGCCACGGCCGCGGCGGTCAGCGTCCGGGGCGCGGACACGTCCATGTCGGGGGTCGCCGAGCGCGTGCCGAGCGCCGGTCCGAGCAGGGCGAATGGAGCGAACCCGGTGACCAGCCCCGTGTCGGCGGTCACGTCGAAGTGGGCGGCGAGGGCGTCCCGCAGCGCGACCAGCTGGGCATGCGTGTAGACGACGCCCTTCGCCGGACCGGTAGAGCCGGAGGTGAACAGCACCGCCGCCTCGGCCTCCGCGGGCGGGGCGGGCGGCAGAGCACGGCCACGGCCGGCGCGGGCGAGGTCGGCCAGGCTCGCGTCCACGCCGAGCGCGCGCGCGGTCACCGCCGGCAGGACCGGGGCCGAGATGCGCCGGCCCGGCCAGCCGAGCGCCCGCGCGGCGGCGAGGCCGGCGGTCTCGCCGATCACGATGTCGGGGACGGCGCCGCGGACCGCGCGGGACAGGCCCCGGATGCCGAGACCCCGGTCGGCCACGACCACGACGGCTCCGATGCGCAGACACGCGTAGAGCGCGGCGGTGAGGGTCGGCCCGGGCGGCACGAGGAGCGAGACGCGGTCGCCGCGACGGACGCCGAACGCGTCCAGTCCCGCGGCGATCTCCTCGACGCGGGCGGCCAGCTGCCGCCAGCTCACCCGCAGCGGTTCCCCGTCGCGGGCGGTGCTCATGTCGATCACGGCGGTGTCGTCGTCGTCGCGGCGGGCGTCGAGCGCGTCCCACAGGCGGGCGGCCGTGTCGGCGTCGGCGTCCGTCGAGGGGTGCGTCGGCGCCGGGCCGGTGGCATCCCTCCCCGGCTCGACCTTCTCGGCCAGCCAGTCGAGGACGGCCTCGGCGTACGGGCGCTCCTCCGCGATCAGGTGCCCGGCCCCCTCGAAGCGGTGCACGTCGGCGTGCGGCAGGCGCTCGGCGAGGTCGTCGAGGTGGCCCTCGCCGAAGACGGGGTCCTTCGGTCCGCGCAGGAGCAGCGCGGGGACGGTGAGCTCGCGCAGGCCGGACGACATCCGGCGCAGGGCGGGGGTGCTCTCGTCCTCCGCCGTGGCCGGGATGTCGGCGACGAACCCGCCGATGCCGCCGCGCCGGGCGACGGTGGCGTACGGGGAGCGGAAGGCCGCCCGCACGGCGGGGTCGAGGTCCGCCAGGGCGAGGGTGGTGTCCAGGAACGCCGTCGTCGTGGTCGTGCCGTGCGCGAGCACGCCCCGCGCGGTCGCGACGCGCAGCGCGAAGGGCAGCGGCGCGTCCTCGGGGTGGTGCACGGCGGTGTTGAGCGCGATGACGGCGGCCAGGCGTTCCCGGTTCTCGACGGCCCAGCCGAGCGAGACGGGACCGCCCCAGTCGTGCCCGATGGTCACGATCGGACCCGGGATGCCGCACGCCTCGATGAGCGCGCCGAGGTCGGCGATGCGCTGGGAAAGGGTGCGCCGCAGGTCGGTCCGCTCCGAGAAGCCCATCTCGAGCTGGTCGACGGCGACGACACGCCACGCGGGCCCGGCGTCCGCGCGGTCGAGCGACTGCGCGACCAACGAGCGCCAGAGGTACGACCAGGTCGGGTT
>VGAV01000454.1 GCA_016870695.1 Actinomycetota bacterium
CCCCGACCGGGACGCGCAGGCGTCCGTCGACGAGGTACGCCGTGCGGATGAGGATCGGCGCGTCGAGGTCGTGGGTGGGACCCTCGGTCGCGCCGTTCGGGGTGAACAGCGCCGCGACGCCGGAGTAGTAGCCGCGGGGGGTCGTCTCGTGCCGCGCGATGACGGTGCAGGCGTTCTGCATCGGCGAGCCCGTCACGGTGGGGGCGAACATGGTCTCGCGAAGGATGTCACGGGGGTCGAGGTCGCTGCGCCCGCGCAGCATGTACTCGGTGTGCGTCAGCCGGGACATCTCCTTGAGATGCGGGCCGGTGATGCGGCCGCCGTCGCTGCACACGGCGCTCATCATCTTGAGCTCCTCGTCGACGACCATGAAGAGCTCCTCGGTCTCCTTGGTCGAGCGCAGGAACTCCGCGAGCGTCTCGGCCGTGGCCCCGCCGGCGGGGTGCCGGAACGTGCCCGAGATCGGGTTCATCGTGACGATGCCGTCCTTGGCGCTGACGTGCGCCTCCGGGCTCGCGCCGACGGCGACGTGCCCGTCGGTCACGACGGCGAAGGTCCAGTAGGCACCCTTCTCGTGCTCGAGCAGCGCGCGGAACCACGTGAGCGCCGCCACGCGCGGGTCGACGTCTACCCCCGCGACGAAGTCGCGGCGGATGACGAAGTTCGCCCCCTCGCCGCGGCCGATCTCGTCGGCGATCACGCGCCGGACGATGTCGGCGTACTCCTCGTCGGCGATGTCGAAGCCGGCGTCCGCGAGCGGGACGGGGGCGGAGGGGAGGGATGCCACGGCCTCCTCGCGCGGCACGACACGGCGGTCCGCGATGACGAGGCAGCGCAGCGGGGCGCCGTCGTCGTGGCAGACGAACCCGCGCTCCCGCACCTGTCGGAACGGGACGAGGGCGAGGACCTCGCGCGCGACGCCGGCGGCATCCATCAAGGGGATGTCCGCGAGAAGCTCGACGTCGACGACGTCGCCGGTCAGCACCTCGATCGTCTCGCCGTCGCGCGCGATGAGGGCGAAGGGCGCATCGCCCGCGGCGAGGTCGAGGAGGGCGGAGGAGGGATCGGGCGCGGTCATCGGAGTACTTCCATCTGTGAACGAGGGTCCGCAGCGGCCGCCGGAAAACACGAAGACCGCCCGGTTCTCAGGGAGGGGCGGTCTGTTCGTGCGCGTGCACACCGCCTAGACGGTGGGCCACCAGGTCGGATACGCGCGCATGGCGCCGAACCTATCACAGGGGCCTCCTCCGCCTTCGTCCAGCCGCAGCGGCGTAGGCTGGGCCCGTGCCCGCAGTGAACATCGGTATGCCCCGCGTGCCGGAGGTCCTCTCTCCGCGTCGCAAGACCCGTCAGATCAAGGTCGGCAAGGTGCTCGTCGGCGGTGACGCCCCCGTGAGCGTCCAGTCGATGACGACGACGCCCACGACCAACATCAACGCCACCCTCCAGCAGATCGCCGAGCTCACGGCATCCGGCTGCGAGATCGTGCGCGTCGCCGTGCCGTCGCAGGACGACGCGGACGTGCTGCACATCATCGCGAAGAAGAGCCAGATCCCCGTCATCGCCGACATCCACTTCCAACCGAAGTACGTGTTCCAGGCGATCGACGCCGGCTGCGGCGCCGTGCGCGTGAATCCGGGCAACATCCGCAAGTTCGACGACCAGGTCGGCGCGATCGCCAAGGCCGCCAAGGACGCGGGCGTCTCGCTGCGCATCGGCGTCAACGCCGGGTCGCTGGACCGCCGCCTGCTCGAGAAGTACGGCAAGGCCACCCCGGAGGCGCTCGTCGAGAGCGCCGTGTGGGAGGCGTCGCTGTTCGAGGAGCACGACTTCCACGACTTCAAGATCTCGGTCAAGCACAACGACCCGATCGTCATGGTCAAGGCGTACCGCCTCCTCGCCGAGCGGGGCGACTGGCCGCTGCACCTCGGTGTGACCGAGGCCGGACCCGCGTTCCAGGGCACGATCAAGAGCGCCACGGCGTTCGGCATCCTGCTGTCCGAGGGCATCGGCGACACCATCCGTGTGTCGCTGTCGGCGCCCCCGGCCGAGGAGGTCAAGGTCGGCCACCAGATCCTGCAGTCGCTGAACCTGCGCGAGCGCAAGCTCGAGATCGTCTCGTGCCCCTCGTGCGGTCGCGCGCAGGTCGACGTCTACACGCTCGCCGACGACGTGACCGAGGGCCTCAAGGACATGACCGTGCCGCTGCGCGTCGCCGTCATGGGCTGCGTCGTCAACGGTCCGGGCGAGGCGCGCGAGGCCGACCTCGGCGTCGCCTCCGGCAACGGCAAGGGCCAGATCTTCGTCAAGGGCCAGGTCATCAAGACCGTCCCCGAGGCGGACATCGTGCGGACGCTCATCGAGGAGGCCAACCGCATCGCGGACGAGATGGGCCCCGACGCCACGCCCGGCACCGCGCAGGTCGTCACCGTCTGACGTCCGCCGCGCCTGCCCGGCGGCCGTGGCCGTCGGGCGCCGAACCGCGGTGCGCCGTGCTGTGCGTGCCGTGCTGCTCCGTGCCGTGCCGTGACTTGACGCAAATGTACGTGCGCGGGTTCTGGCGGGTGCATTTGCGGCAAGTCAGCGCTGGGCTTAC
>VGAV01000455.1 GCA_016870695.1 Actinomycetota bacterium
GGCGTCGTCGAGGGACGACGCGTCGAGCGCGTCGAAGAGCACGCCGGTGTAGCGGTCGATCGCCGGCATCGTCGGGGCGGTCCGGAGCGCCGCGTTGTCCGCGATCTCGTGCCGGCGAGCGGCGCTGAGCTTCAGGACGCGCGCGGCCGCGTCCTCATCGGCGGAGAGCGCGATGAGGGCGTCGATCACCTCGTGACGCTGCGGCGCGAGTGCGGGCAGCGCCAGGGCAGCGAGGTCGAGCGGGGCGCCGTCGCCGCCCGGGCGCTTGGTCTCGGACGGGGGCAGGAGGACGAGCATGGGATCTCCGGGAAACGATCGACGCGCGCCGCCCGGTGAACCGGGCGACGCGCGTCGGGGATGATGCGGTCGCGTCAGGAGACGAGTGCGGCGTTGCCGGCGACGATGGTGAGCTCGTCGTCGGCCATCGACAGGAAGCCGTCCTTCGCGTTGGCGAGGATCTTCGTGCCGTCGGTGCGGGTGATGCGCACCTCGCCCTGCGCCAGGATGGCGAGGACGGGCTCGTGGCCCTGCATGAAACCGATCTCGCCCTCGACGGTCTTGGCGACGACGAGCGTCGCCTCACCCGTCCAGACCTCGGCGTCCGCCGAGACGAGGCTCACGCGCAACGACATGTCAGCCGTTCTCCTTCTGGATCTGCGCCCACTTGGCCTCGACGTCGGAGATGCCGCCGACGTTGAAGAAGGCCTGCTCGGCCACGTGGTCGAACTCGCCCTTGACGATCGCGTCGAACGACTCGATGGTCTCCTTGATCGGGACCGTGGAGCCCTCGACGCCGGTGAACTTCTTCGCCATGTAGGTGTTCTGCGAGAGGAACTGCTGGATGCGGCGTGCACGCGACACGACGATCTTGTCCTCTTCGGAGAGCTCGTCGACACCGAGGATCGCGATGATCTCCTGCAGCTCCTTGTTCTTCTGCAGGATCTGCTTCACGGCGGTGGCCACGCGGTAGTGGTCCGCACCGATGTAGCGCGGGTCCAGGATGCGGCTCGTCGAGGTCAGCGGGTCGATCGCGGGGTACAGACCCTTCGAGGCGATCTCACGCGACAGCTCGGTCGTCGCGTCGAGGTGCGCGAACGTCGTGGCCGGGGCCGGGTCGGTGTAGTCGTCGGCGGGGACGTAGATCGCCTGCAGGGAGGTGATCGAGTGACCGCGCGTCGAGGTGATGCGCTCCTGGAGCACACCCATCTCGTCGGCGAGGTTCGGCTGGTAGCCCACCGCGGAGGGCATACGGCCGAGCAGCGTCGAGACCTCGGAACCGGCCTGCGTGAAGCGGAAGATGTTGTCGATGAAGAGCAGCACGTCCTGCTTCTGCACGTCGCGGAAGTACTCCGCCATCGTGAGCGCAGACAGGGCGACGCGCAGACGCGTCCCCGGCGGCTCGTCCATCTGGCCGAAGACCAGGGCGGTCTTGTCGAAGACGCCCGCCTCCTCCATCTCGCCGATGAGGTCGTTGCCCTCACGGGTGCGCTCGCCGACACCGGCGAACACGGACACACCGCCGTGGTCCTGCGCGACGCGCTGGATCATCTCCTGGATGAGGACCGTCTTGCCGACGCCCGCACCACCGAACAGACCGATCTTGCCGCCCTGCACGTAGGGGGTCAGAAGGTCGATCGACTTGATGCCGGTCTCGAACATCTCGGTCTTGGACTCGAGCTGGTCGAAGCTCGGGGCCTTGCGGTGGATGCCCCAGCGCTCGGTGACCTCGATCTGCTCGCCGGGAGCCGCGTTCAGCACCTCACCGGTGACGTCGAACACCTTGCCCTTGGTGACGTCGCCGACGGGCACCGTGATGGGGCCGCCGGTGTCGCGCACCTCCTGGCCGCGGACGATGCCGTCCGTGGGCTTGAGGGCGATGGCGCGGACGAGGTCGTCACCCAGGTGCTGTGCGACCTCGAGGGTGATCTCGGTCGACTGGTCGCCGATGGTGATCGTGGTCTTGAGGGCGTTGTAGATCTCGGGGATCGAGTCGTGCGGGAACTCGATGTCGACGACCGGGCCGGTGACGCGCGCGACGCGTCCGACGACGGCCGCGTCGGTCTTCTCGGCGGTGAGGCTCATGGCTTCTTCTCTCCTTGGGAACTTACTTGCCGGATGACAGGGCATCGGCGCCGCCGACGATCTCGGCGATCTGCTGCGTGATCTCCGCCTGACGCGCGTTGTTGCGCAGACGGGTGTAGTCGGTGATGAGCTTGTCGGCGTTGTCGCTGGCCGACTTCATGGCCTTCTGCGTCGCGGCGTGCTTCGCGGCGGACGACTGGAGCAGGGCGTTGAAGATCCGGCTCTGGACGTACACCGGCAGGAGCGCGTCCAGGACGGTCTCCGCGTCGGGCTCGAACTCGTAGAGCGGGTAGAGCTGCGCCTGTGCGGGAGCGGCATCCGCCTCGACGACCTCGAGCGGCAGCAGACGGACGGTCTCGGGAGACTGGGTCATCATGCTGACGAAACGGTTGTAGACGAGGTGGATCTCGTCGACGCCGTCGTTCTCACCGGTGCGGCGGTAGGCCTCGAGCACCGCGGCGGAGATCTCCTCCGCCGTCGAGAATTGCGGGGTGTCCGTGTCACCGGTCCACT
>VGAV01000456.1 GCA_016870695.1 Actinomycetota bacterium
CGTCTCGTCGCGACCGGTGAGCTGGATCAACACCGCGTTCCCGTTCGCCGTCGCCTACCTCCTCACCACGCGGCAGGTGGACGTGGTGCTGATCGTCGGCATCGTGTTCTTCCTCGTGCCGTACAACCTCGCGATGTACGGCGTGAACGACGTGTTCGACTACGAGTCCGACCTGCGCAACCCGCGCAAGGGCGGCACCCACGGCGCGGTCCTCGCCAAGCGCATGCACCCGATCACGCTGTGGGCAGCGGCCCTGTCGTGCCTGCCGTTCGTCGTGTTCCTCGTAGCGGTCGGCTCCCCGCTGTCGTGGCTCGTGCTCGCACTCAGCCTGTTCTTCGTCGTGTTCTACTCGGCGCCGCCGCTGCGGCTGAAGGAACGGCCTTTCGCCGACTCGATCACCAGCAGCATCCACTTCTTCTCGCCCGCCGTATACGGACTCGTCCTCGCCGGGGCGACGTGGACGTGGCAGCTCGTCGTCGTGTTCGTCGCCTTCGCGCTCTGGGGCATCGCCTCGCACGCCTTCGGCGCCGTGCAGGACGTCGAGGCGGACCGGGCCGCCGGGATCTCCTCCATCGCCACCGCGCGCGGCGCCCGCTGGACGGTCCGCTTCGCCCTGGCCGCCTACGCCCTCGCCGGGGTCGCGATGCTGATCACCGCCTGGCCGGGGCCGCTGGCCGCCCTCCTCGTCGTCCCGTACCTCGTCGTCGTGTGGCCGTACCGCAACGTCACGGATGCCACGAGCGAGGCCGCGACCGCCGGGTGGAACCGCTTCCTCTGGCTGAACCAGATCGCCGGCTTCGGCACCACCCTGCTGCTCATCTGGTGGTGGTTCCTCCGCGCCTGAGGCCGCGGCGGAGGCGCCCGGAGGGGCGCGTGCGGGGGCAGCGGGGGGTCGTCGTGCGTCGCGCGGGTGGGAGGCCGTGGCATCCCGTGCCCTTCTTCCCCGGATGCCACGGGTTTCTCCGCGCACGATCGCTGCCGCATCGCCGCTCGGACGACGGCGCCCCGTCTTCCGCCCTTCCGTCTGACGCAGGGAACGACGACGCCGGCGCCCCGGCTCCCGCCCTTCCGTCTGACGCCGGGAACGACGACGCCGGCGCCCCGCGCGATGCGGGACGCCGGCGTGGTCGAACGGGTCAGCCCTGGCCGTCGGTACCGGACTGGGCGTCGCCGCCCTCACCGGAGCCGTCGAGCTCGAGCAGACGCTCGATCGCGGTGGTGAGTCGCTCGTCCGCCTCGGCGAAGGCCGCGAGGTCGCCGCTCGAGAACGCCGCGTTGCGGGCGGCCAGCGCCTGTCGGGCTTCTTCGAGAGCCGCGGCGTAGTCCGCCGCCGGTGCGGTCGGTTCGGTCGGTGTCGTCGTCCCGTCGCCCTGGTCCGGGTCGGTCGGGATGACCTCCTCATCGCCGGTGTCCGCTCCCGAGTCTCCGCCGAACAGGCTGTCCAGCGCCTCGCTCAGGGTGTTCTCGAACGCGATCTGGTCGCCGAAGGCCACCAGCACGCGGCGCAGCTGCGGCAGCTGCGTGCCACCGGACGACTGCACGAACACGGGCTGCACGTAGAGCAGGCCGCCGCCGACGGGCAACGTCAGCAGGTTGCCCGGGAGCACCTGCGACTGTCCCTGCTGGAGGATGTTGATCTGCGACGACACGGCCGTGTCGGAGTCGAACGTGTTCTGCACCTGTCCGGGTCCGGGCACCGTCGTGGCCGCGTCGATGACGAGCATCCGCAATCGGCCGTAGTCGTTGCGCTTGGTGCCCTGCTCGTTGCCGGCGTTGGAGTCGACGGCGAGGTAGCCCGTGAGCACGTTGCGCGCCTGTCCGCCCTGGGAGGCCGGGATGAAGCTCGTGAACATCGAGTAGGACGGCTCGTCCTGGCTGGGCATCTTCATCGTCAGGTAGTACGGCGGCTGGAAGCTGTCCGGGTCCTGCGGGTCGTTCGGCGTCGTCCACCGGTTGTCCTGCTGGAAGAAGGACCGCGCGTCGTCCACGTGGTAGACGCCGAGCATCGAGCGCTGCACCTTCATGAGGTCCGTCGGGTAGCGCACGTGGCTCATCAGGTCGGCCGACATGTCGCTCCAGGGCTGCAGCGAGGTCGGGTAGACCTTCTGCCACGCCTGCAGCATCGGATCCTGGTCGTCCCACGCGTACAGCGTGACGCTGCCGTCGTAGGCGTCGACCGTGGCCTTGACCGAGTTGCGGATGTAGTTGATGTCGTCCAGCGCGTAGGTCGGCGACGGGTTGTTCGAGTCGGCGATCGCCTGCGACAGCGAGACCCCGGTCGAGTACGGGTAGTTCGCGCTCGTGGTGTAGCCGTCGACGACCCACTGGATGCGGCCGTCCACGACGGTCGGGTACGGGTCGCTGTCCAGCGTCAGATAGGGCGCGACCTTCTGCACACGCGTGACGGGATCGCGGTCGTACAGGATCTGCGACGCGTCGTTGACGTAGTCGGAGAAGAGGATCTGCTCCGACTGGAACTTGAGCGCGTAGATCAGGCGGTTGAAGACGTTGCCGACGCTCGGGCCGCCGTCTCCCCGGAACGTCGTGCGCGTCTCGGTGCCGCCGTCGGCCCCCAGGGGATAGTCGAGCTCGAA
>VGAV01000457.1 GCA_016870695.1 Actinomycetota bacterium
GCATTTCTGCAGCCGGATCTGTACTTCGATGAAGGAGCCACCGTCGCGGGCGAGGGGGCGGAACGCATCCGCCAGCAGGTCGGCCATCGTGGGCGCGGGAACGTAGACGTGGGGGTAGCGGATATCACCGGGTTCCTCGGCCACCAGCGAGCGCGCGAAGACGCGCTGCAGCGCGGCGATGACCTCGATGGCCGTCCCCGGGTCGTTCGTCGACGGCGACAGGGCGCGGCTCCCGATCTCCGTCAGCGCGATGACGCCGAAGCGGGGGTCCTGCTCGTAGGTCCGGTGGTTCTCGACGCGGAACGCCGAGCGCAGATCCGCGACGACGTCCTCGTCCGCACGACCGACGATCGAGGCGAGGGGCATGCGGGCGTCGGTGATGCGGCCCGGGGTCGCGCGCACGTGGATCTCGAGATCGTTGTCGTCGGCGATGCGGTTCAGTTTGCCGACATCGACATGGGTGATGTATCCGACTGCGTCGGCGACCACCGCGACGGCGTGCCGGGGAATCGGTCGTGCGGCGCGGCCTCCGAGGTTCCGGTCGCCGGCATGCGCCTCGAGGGCCTGACCGGCAGCGCTCTCCACGCGGTCGATGACGTCGGACATCCGGCCGAACGTCGACAGATGCGAGATCCACTGCAGGAGCGTGACCACGACGATGACGATGATGACCAACGTGCCGACGAAGAGGATGGTCCGCCCCTGCTCGTCGAAGTACCCCGTGGACAGGGCCACGATGCCGACGATGGAGTAGGTGAACGCGCCGACGAACGTGGACACCGCGTTCTGCGAGGTGGGGTCGGCGATCAGGAGCTGGGTCGACCGCGGGGTGGCGGTGGTCGTTGCGGAGGAGAACGCGGTCACCATCGCCGTCACGGAGAAGGTGCTCACTGTCAGCATCGCGGTGGCGATGATCTCGAGGATCGATTCCACCGCGTTCTGACCGAGGTTGATCGACAGGGTGAACGGGAGCAGGGGGCCGACGAAGCGGGCGACGAGCGCGAGCGCGACGCCGATGAGGGTGAAGATCGCGGCGCGCACCCACACCTGCCGCCCGAGACGGAGGAAGAAGGATGCCACGGACCCGCGCGTCGTCATCGCCATGCCGTCGACGTTAGCCACTGCCGGCCGTCGGCTTCGGGGGCTGGACGCGGTCGGTAGACTCGGGCTTTCGGGAGGGTTGTCCGAGCGGCCGATGGACCTGGTCTTGAAAACCAGTGGGCAGAGATGTCCCGTGGGTTCGAATCCCACACCCTCCGCAACGCGAAAGGCGGGCCCCGCAGGGGTCCGCCTTTCGCGTTATGACCGGCTGAGCGGGATCCGAACGGAGTTGGGCCCACGCCGCCGGAGGCTCCGCCGAGCGCGAAGCGGTCGGTGGAGGGGCGGTGGGGAGAATCCCACACCTTTCGCGTTATGACCGGCTGAGCGGGATCCGAACGGAGTTGGGCCCACGCCGCCGGAGGCTCCGCGCGCCGCGCAGCGGGCGGGTCTGTCGGCGCGGGCGGCGGACTGCTTAGATCGGGGGCATGCACGGCGTCGACGACGAGCTCGCGAGCCTCCGTCGGCGCGCCTACGCGCCGGACAGCGACATCTACTCCGACACCGCCGCGCTCGCCCGCCTCGTCGAGCTGGAGGAGGCGCACGCCGTGGCCGCCGGGGCCGAGCCGGTTCCGGACGAGGGGGCTGTGGCATCCGGTGTCCCTGAACCGTCGGCCGAGGCGCAGACCGCTGCCGACGACCCGGCGGACGATGCCCCGCCCGTGGAGCGAGGAATCCGGATGCCGCGCGTCCGACGCTCGACGGTGATCATGCTGTCCGCGGCCGCGCTCGTCGTCGCTTGCCTGATCACCGCGCTCGTCGTCGTCCCGCGCGTGCAGTCCGATCCCCTGCAGGTGGGGGCGATCCAGGTGGCGCGGCTCGCGCCGGATCCGAGCTTCGTGGCGCCGACGTCGATGTCGCGGGGCGTGACGAGCGGGGTGACGGCGTACGAGGAGTTCGAGGGGTTCCGCGTCATCACGTACGCGTCGTTCGAGACCGGCCGCGCCGCCGGGCCCTGCATGGCCATCTGGCAGCCCGGTCTGCTCGAGCAGCTCCGTGACGGCGGCTACTCGTACAACGGGCACCTGCTGCTGCAGTCGTGCGGGGCGGGCCTGTTCCCGCCGGCCGTCACGATGCTGCTCGGCGAGGAGACGCCGGAGCGCAAGGCGATCGACCTGCCGGCCGGCACGGCCTTCCAGTTCGTCTACGACGCCGACGCGGACGAGGTCGTCGTCTTCGAGGGGTGAGAGCGCGCCGCGCGGGGAGGGGAGGGGATGCGGCCGGGGGAGGCGGCATCCACGTGATCCGGTCCTCCCTTCGCGACATCTCCTCCGCTCGGCGACGCCGAGCCGCGCGGGGAGGGGAGGGGATGCGGCTGGGGGAGGCGGCATCCACGTGATCCGGTCCTCGCTTCGCGACATCTCGTCCGCTCGGCGACGCCGACCCGCGCGACGCGCCGGTCTTCACGCAATACACAGCCGCTTCTCCCTAACATGGTTCCGACTCGCTGGCCGGGTCGCCCCGCCCGAGAGGACCCGAGTGAGCAAGAAG
>VGAV01000458.1 GCA_016870695.1 Actinomycetota bacterium
CCAGCCGGACCGGGCCGAACACCTGTCAGCATTCATCCGCGGGCTCGGCACGGTCGTAGACGAGCTCGATGAAGCCGGTCGAGAGGATCTTTGGTCGTCCTGGCTCGCCGAGGCCATCTCGAAGCGTCAGTCGTCCGCGCCCGGTGTTCAGACTCCAGAAGAACGAATGGCATGGGGAGATCTCGCCCTGGAGTTGGGGACCGCTGAGGCTCTATCCCTCACCGCGGACGCTCCCGGCGCGATGGGGGAGCACACACGGTTCCACCACCTCGAGCCCGCAGACGCGCAATCGCTTGCCGACCTTCTGGTCGGCATCGCTATCCAACGACTGCGGCTCACACCCCAGCCTGACTGGCACGTGCGACACGAGTTGGAGGAATTGCTGATGAGCGTGCGAACGCACACGGACCGAGGGTTGATCGAGCGTCTCGCGGAGCTCGCCGTGGCGCGAGGCATCGTTGATGCGTTGACCTGGGTGGATCAGAGCTCGTCGCCATTGTGGGATTGAGGTCGCACTGCTCCGCTGACCCGCAATCGCCGCTCGCGCCCCGGGCCGATTTCGTGCTGGCGACTCGTGTGTGAGCTCGATGTCCGTCGGGCCGCTTACATGGCGCCGGTGACGTGGTCGACGGCGATGGCTCGATCAGACCATCAGTTCCGGCCCTTGACCTGCCAACCGCGGTCGACGGATACTGCGCCGACTAGTGTCCAATGCCAGGCCGGAGAGGCGACGGCGGAGAATTGTCACGAATGAAGGTGACGTGGGCCAGTGGCGGTTCGGCGCCCGTCGCCGCAGGGCGCGCCGTTGCAGCGCACGGCCAAGACTCCGATATGAACGGAGTATGCGAGCTGAGACCCGGGACCAGGTGCTTCGATCAGTTGACTTTGGGAGATACGAGGCAGACGGCGACTCGAGACTCCTCGAGTACTTCCTGGAGACTGGTGCAACCCGACGCGCGGCGGCCGGAACGCAACTGGTCATCGGACGAAAGGGATCTGGAAAAACCGCGCTGTTTCAGCACCTAGCCGCCACGCTAGACCATGCTGTGGTCGAGTTAGATCTTTCGGAGTACGTATTCCAAGCTCACGACAAATTGAGGGAGGACGGGATACCGGCGGCATTCGCATATGCCACCTCCTGGCGTCTCATCATTGCCGCGGCGATGTTCGCCAAGCTCCGGAAGTCGATGAGCTTCTGGCATCGGAGACGCGGCAAGAAGTTGCTCCGTGAGATTGGCTTGGGCTCGAACCGCGGAGCTTTTGGTGCCATGGCTGAATGGCTTCAACGCGTCCGGCGTCTAGATCTGCCCGGAGTGGAGGGCATCGCCACCCTTGGTGGCATCGAGCTCGGAGACAGCCAGCCCAGCCTGATTGACGTGCGCACCATTCAATTGTTGGACGAACTCGAGGGCTTGCTCGCGAAGGTCGTCCTGAAGAGCCCTGTCACAGTGCTCGTCGACCGTCTGGACGACGCGTGGGACGGTTCTGAAGACTCGCTTCGGCTCATCATCGGCGCGGTTCGAGCTTCGAGGCACTTCGCTCGGCGCTTCGGGCAACAGGGAACGGCGCCGGTCATAATTTTCCTTCGCTCGGATTTATGGGAGCGACTGGATTTCAACGATAAGAACAAGACCGGCCAGGTGACGATCTATCTTGACTGGCGCGACGAAGAGCTCGTGGAAATTATCGAGAGGCGTATACGTAGGAGCACCAACTCTGAGAGCGAGGGGTGGGGCACGATCTTCACCTCCGAGGAGATGAGGCAGCGGGCTGGAACCCAGACTTACATCCTGAAAAGAACCCTCGGCAGGCCGCGCGACATAGTCGCGTTCTCGGTTTTTGCGCGCGAGATTGCCGTGCAGAACGGGCACTCGATTATCGAGAAGGCTGACATCTATGCGGCCGAGCGGCGATATAGCAAGCATGCCCTTGATGAGCTGCGCGATGAGATCGCGGCCCACGTCTCGTCCTTCGCTCAGGTTATGGAAACTCTTCAGCGACTTGGGCGACGAACCTTCACGGTCTCGGAATGGAACGCCGCTGCTTCTGAATCCGGGATGACCCCGAAAGAGGCGTCCGAGGCGCTCGATCAGTTGTTCGAGTCCTCCACGGTCGGAGTCTTGCAAGCGGGCGGGTCGTCGGGCGGATCGGGAACAAGGTATCGCTATCAAGATCGTTTCCTGCGGTCAAACGCCTCCGCAGTGCTTCAGGTGCATCTTGCATTTGTGAGGGAACTCTCGCTCACGGATCGCTGAGTAGTGAAAATGAAGGCGAAGCCTGGAGGAGCAGTCATGAGCTTGAATCGGAGATACGTAAAGGTCCTCATACCTCCGTAGAGACATGATGGCGTCCGGATCTCCCTTCGACTCGACCGGCCGCGTTCATCTTGGAGCAGGCGATCCTCGGTGCTAGTGCCGCCGTGGGATGTCGGGCGCGATGTGCTCGGTGAGCGCGCGATGAACCGTCGCTACTCGGACGGTGATCCTGGGTACCCGGGCTGACGACGCCGGCACTAGTTGGCGTTGAGGCCGTGCGCGCGGGTGTCCAACGCCCGCTTGTAGTGACTCTCCGCGGTGTTGATGACGGCC
>VGAV01000459.1 GCA_016870695.1 Actinomycetota bacterium
ATCGCGCAAGCCCTCCCGGCGGCACCGCCTGAGCCGTAACGTCGTCGGTGTTGCGGAGGGCCTCGGAGAGTACTCGGGGGCCTTCTGTCGTATCCGGGTCCTACCCCATCGGGCGGATACGCGCAAACGCCAATCCGAATCCGGGATTGTCTCCGAAGATGTATGAAAGCGGCCGAACGGTCGCTGCAAACATCCTGGGAGGTTCATCATGAGCTCGTCACCGAACCGCATCGTCGCCACCGTCTTCGGCGCCGTCTACCTGCTCGTCGGCCTGCTTGGTTTCGCCGTCACCGGCGGCGTCGGCTTCATCTCGACCAGCGGAAACCTGCTGCTCGGCGTGTTCGAGGTCAACCCGCTGCACAACATCGCGCACCTCCTCATCGGTGCCGCGCTGCTGATCGCGGGCCTGGCCAACGTGCGCGCCGCCAAGAGCGTCAACGTCACCGTCGGCGCCGTCTACCTGCTGCTCGGCATCGTCGGGTTCTTCCTCGTCGGCACCGCGGCCAACATCCTCGCCCTGAACACGCCGGACCACTTCCTGCACCTCGCCAGCGCGGTCGTGCTCCTCGGTGTCGGCCTCGGCACCGAGAAGAGCGTCCCCCGCACCTCGGCGGTCTGACGATGAACGCCGCGACCTTCGTCCGGTCGTGGCCCTCCGCCGCCGCGTGGGGGGCCGGCCTGATCATGGCGGCCCTCGGCGCGGGGGCGATCGTCGGGTCCGACTCCGGGGCCGCCGCGCGCGGCCTCGGGGTCGGCCTGGTGGGACTGGGCCTCGCCTCGCTCGTGTGGGGCGCCGCCACCCTCTCCGCGGGACGGCTCACCGTTCCCCGCATCGCTCTCACCGGCGCCCTCGTCTCCCTCGTCGCGACCGCCGCCGTGCTCTTCGCGATGCCTGCGCGGGTCAGTGTGCTGGCCGTCTCCGCCGGGATCTCGCTGATCGTCGTGGTCGGCGCCTCCGCCGCGGTGCACCTGCGTCGCGCCCGTCGCGACGGGGCGGCATCCCCCGCCGGCAAGCCCATGAGCGTGATCGGCCTGCTCGTCGCCGCCGCCGTCGTGGCCGTCGTCGTGACCCCCGCGTTGAACGCGACCCAGGGCGCGCTGCTGCTGCGCGATGATGGGACCGTCCCCGTCATCAGTCACAACCACTGAGCCCACCCCCTCCGGCGGATGGCACCCTGGAGGGGTGCATGTCTCCCCCTCCGACGCCCCGCGCGTCCCACGTCACGTCAGCTCGCTGCGCGCCAAGCTGCTCATCGCCCTCGCGGGCGACCCGACCGGCATGGCACCGTACGTCCGGGCGATCGCCGACGGCGACGACGCGGGCTACTTCGTCGAGAACGGCCCGGCCTGGACCGTGCACGCGGGGATGGGGACGCTCGTCGCCGGCATCCGCGCGCTGCTGCTGCAGGCTCTGCATCCCGGCGCCCTCGCCGGTGTCCACGACTGGTCGCGGTACCGCGAGGACCCGATCGGACGCCTGACCGGCACGGTCCGCTGGGTGATCACGCTCACCTACGGCTCGAAGACCCAGGCCGACCAGGAGACGGGGCGCGTCGGCCGGTTCCACCAGCGCGTGAAAGGGACGTACCGCGGCGGCGACGGCACGGAGCGGACCTACACCGCCGAGCAGACGGACCTCGTCCGGTGGGTGCACCTCGCCTTCACCGACGCGTTCCTGGCTTCGCACGAGGCGTACGGGGGACCCATCCCCGGCGGTCCGGACGCCTACGTGGCCGACTGGGCCACCGCGGGACGCCTCATGCGGGTCGTCGATCCGCCCACGACCCGGGCCGCGCTGCGCGCCGAGCTCGACGGGTTCGTCGAGCGCGGCGAGCTGCGCCGCGACGAGCGGGTGGACGACGTCGTGCGGTTCCTCCGCCGTCCGCCCTTCCGCGGCACGATGGGGCTGGCCTACCGCGTGCTCTTCGCCGCGGCGGTCGCGACCATCCCGCCGCACCTGCGTCGGCTGCTCGGGGTGCGGCGATGGCCGCTGCCCGTCGTCACCGCGACCCGGCTGATCCTCAAGACGACCGAGCGCGCACTCGGCTCCGGGCCGCGGGCCCAGGACATGGCCCGCCTGCGACTGCGCCGCCTCGCCGAGCAGCGCTGACCCGGACGCTGTGCGCGGGACCGGAACCCGACGGAGCACGTAGCCTGGAAGGACCCCTTCTCACGGAGGCGACGATGAGCGACGACCCACGGCAGACGGCGGCCCGGTACCGCCTCGACCAGGAGCTGCGCCAGAGCGGTCTGGCATCCGATCCGCCGGAGACCACCGATGCGCCGCAGCGCGGATCCACCGCCGCTGAGCGCGCGGCCTACGTCGAGACCTCGATCCAGCAGGCGATCCGCCGCGGCGAGTTCGACGACCTGCCCGGCGCCGGCAAGCCCCTCCCCGATCTCGGCGGTTCCCACGACCCGGACTGGTGGATCCGTCGCAAGATCGAGAGCGAGAACCTGACCGGTCTCGGTCCGCCGGCGCTGACCCTGCGCGTCGAGCACGCCGAGCTGGACGAGCGGATGGATGCCATCCGGCACGAGGCCGAGGTCCGGGAAGCGCTCGAGGACTTCAACCGGCGGGTCAT
>VGAV01000460.1 GCA_016870695.1 Actinomycetota bacterium
CGCGTACGAGCTCGGCTCGCAGTGGATGTGGCTCATGGACGACGACGTCGAGGTCGTCTCGGACGGCCTCGCCCGTATGGGTCGCTGGGCGCCGCGGTTCAAGAGCATCCAGGGCCGCCGCTACGACTACGACGGCAGCGAGTTCTACTGGCAGTACCGCATCGCCGAGGCCATGGGCATCCCCATCCCCTTCGCCCCCGCCGGCTTCGACGACTCCGGGTTCAAGCCGATGAACTCCGGATGCTTCGAGGGCATGTTCATCCACCGGGACGTCGTCGCGCAGATCGGCCTGCCCGACCCGCGGTTCTTCATCTACTGGGACGACCAGGTCTACGGCTGGCTGGCCTCGCGCCGCACCCCGTCGGTGATCGTGAACGAGTTCGTCCTGCGCCGCACGCGCGAGATCAAGCAGTGGGACATGGGCATCCGCCACATGAACGCCTCGAGCGACGCGTACCGGTACTACATCATGCGCAACCGCGCCTTCATCCAGAAGTACTACCGGTCGGTGGGCGTCTACCGTGCGCTGCCGTTCACCGCGGGCACGGCGCTCACGTTCGTGAAGGAGCTCATCCGGCTCGTCGTGGTCGAGCGCAAGCTCCGCGGGACGAGCCACCTGTTCCGGGGTCTGCGTGACGGACGGAAGATCTCGCGGGATGCCACCTGGAAGCCCATGCCGCCGTTGGAGCAGTCTCAGCCCGTCGTGTAGTCGCTGTTGTAGCGGTCCAGGACGTCGGTGATGGCGGCATCCATCTGCAGGCTGCCCTTGTCGAGATAGAGGCCGCGCGTGCAGAAGCGGCGCAGGTCCTTCTCGTTGTGGCTGACGAAGAACAGCGTGCGCCCGTCGGCGAGCAGCTCGTCGATGCGGCGGTAGCACTTCTCGCGGAAGGACCGGTCGCCGACGGCCAGCACCTCGTCGACGAGAAGGATCGGCTCGTCCAGCTGCGACACGACCGAGAACGCCAGGCGCACCTTCATCCCGTTGGAGAGGTGCTTGTACGGGGTGTCGACGAAGTCGCCGATCTCGGCGAAGTCGATCATGTCGTCGAACCGGCGCGAGACCTCGGCCCGTGGCATCCCGTGCAGTCCCGCCGTCAGCCGGACGTTCTCGCGCACGGTGAGGTCGCCGACGAAGCCGCCGGTGATCTCGATGAGCGGGGCGACTCCCCCGCGCACCTCGACGCGGCCCTCGTCCGGCAGCAGCACCCCGGCCACGAGCTTCAGCAGCGTCGACTTGCCCTGCCCGTTGCGGCCCACCACGCCGATCGACTCGCCGGGCTGCACGTCGAACGACACGTCGCGCAGCGCCCAGAACTCGTCCGGACGGGCCCGGCGCGCGGAGCCGCCGAACAGGTCCTTGATGCTGCGGCCGCCGCGCCGGTTGCGGCGGAAGCGCACGCCCAGGTCGCGGACCTCGATCGCGGGTCGCTCCATCACAGCTCCTTCAGCACGGGACGCTCCAGCCGCGGGAACAGCAGGATCCCGAGGATCAGGATGCCGACGCTCAGCGCCGCGCCGACGACGACGGTCAGCGTGTCCCACTGGTCGCCGAAGAAGCCCACGCGGTACAGGGTGAAGATGCCCGACAACGGGTTGAACGCGGCGATGTCGGAGAACGCGCCGGGGAGGTTCTGGACGCCGTAGATGATCGGCGAGGCGTAGAACAGCGCGCGCAGGATGAGCCGCGTCGTCCGCTCCAGGTCGCCGAACATGACGCACAGCGGCGCCACGATGAGCCCGAGCCCCGTGAGCAGGACGATCTGCAGCAGCACGGCGACGGGGAACAGCAGGAGGTTCCACGACACCTGCGCGCCGCCGAAGACCGCGAACAGCACGAGCACCGGCATCGAGAAGAGGAACTCGATCCCCTTGCTGAGCACGATGCGGTTGACCCAGATGCTGCGCGGGATCGACGTCGACCGGACCAGCCGGGCGTCCTTCTTGAACGCCTTGGTGAAGTCCGTGACCGCGGAGTTGAACCACACCCACGGCAGGAGCGCCGTGATGAGGAAGACGATGTACGGCTCCTCGCCGACCGAGCGGTGGAACACCTGCGTGAAGACGAACCAGTAGATGCCGCTCATCACGAGCGGGTCGAGGACCGACCACAGGTAGCCCAGCGCGCTCGTGGAGTAGCGCACGCGCAGATCGCGCGCCGACAGCAGCCACAGCGAATGCAGGTAGCGCCGCGCGGATCCGGGGGCGCCGACGGCGGCGGGGGTCACCCGCTCGATTCTACGGGGGGAGCGCATCAGCCGATGCTGAGCGGCAGCAGCTCGGTGAGAGACGGACCGAGCGTGGTGGCGTAGAGCCGCGAGAGGTGGTTGTCGTCCCGGTAGACCGCGACGTTGCCGATGATCGCCGGGCACCGGTCCTGGGGGCAGATCCAGGGGGTGAGGTCGATCAGGTGGACGCCCTCGCGATCCAGCGCCGACGCGGGGTTGTCGTCCGCGAGCGAGTCCGCGCGGTCCACGACGCACTCGTCGGGGTCGGGCCCGGTGGCGCACTCGAACATGTCGACGTCGAAGCGGGGGTTGTCGCGGACGGCGAGCACCGGGATGCCGGCCGAGACGAAGCGGTCGAGG
>VGAV01000461.1 GCA_016870695.1 Actinomycetota bacterium
TCGACGTCGCCCTCTTCTCCGCCGGTGCCACCGGCAGCCGCGCGCACGCGCCCCGATTCGCCGAGGCCGGCGCGACCGTCATCGACAACTCCAGCGCCTGGCGCATGGACCCCGAGGTTCCGCTCGTGGTCAGCGAGGTGAACCCGCACGCGATCGACCAGGCGGTCAAGGGCATCATCGCCAACCCGAACTGCACCACCATGGCGGCCATGCCCGTGCTGAAGGTGCTCGACGCCGAGGCCGGTCTGGAGCGCCTGATCGTCAGCACCTACCAGGCCGTCAGCGGCTCGGGCCTCGCCGGTGCGCAGGAGCTCCTCGGCCAGGTCGAGGGCGTCCTCGCCCAGGGCGACGTCGAGCGTCTCGTCCGCGACGGCTCGGCGCTGGACTTCCCGGCGCCGCAGAAGTACGTCGCGCCCATCGCCTTCGACGTCATCCCGTTCGCGGGCAATCTCGTCGACGACGGGCAGAACGAGACCGACGAGGAGAAGAAGCTCCGCAACGAGAGCCGCAAGATCCTCGAGCTGCCCGACCTGCGCGTCGCCGGCACCTGCGTCCGCGTTCCCGTGTTCACGGGTCACTCGCTCAGCATCAACGCCGAGTTCGCCCGCGACATCACGCCCGACCGTGCGCGCGAGCTGCTCGCCGACGCCCCCGGCGTCCGCCTCGAGGAGGTGCCCACGCCGCTCCAGGCCGCCGGCGCCGACCCGAGCTTCGTCGGCCGCATCCGCGCCGACCAGTCCGCCCCCGAGGGCAAGGGCCTCGTGCTGTTCATCAGCAACGACAACCTGCGCAAGGGTGCGGCCCTGAACGCGGTGCAGATCGCCGAGCTCGTCGCCGAGCGCCTGGGCGCGCGCGCCTGACCACCGGCATCCGGATGCCTCCGGCCCGCTCTCCCGCGGCCGGAGACATCTCCTTTGTCTCGATGTCGAAGGGACGTTTCTCTCGATGTCGAGAGACCTCCCAGGGCCCGCCTAGAATCGTCGGGTGACTGAAAACGTCGACGTTCTCCTCATCGGTGGCGGCATCATGTCCGCGACGCTCGGCACCCTGCTGAAGGACCTGCAGCCGGACCTCAAGATCGCGGTCGTCGAGCGCCTGAGCGAGGTCGCCCAGGAGAGCTCCAACGCCTGGAACAACGCCGGCACCGGCCACGCCGCCCTCTGCGAGCTCAACTACATGCCCGAGGGCAAGGACGGCTCCCTCGACCCGTCCAAGGCCGTCGCGATCAACGAGCAGTTCCAGCAGAGCCGTCAGCTGTGGGCCTCGCTCGTCGCCCGCGGCGTGCTCGACGAGCCGTCGACCTTCATCAACGCGACCCCGCACATGACCTTCGTGCGCGGCGAGAAGGACGTGGCGTTCCTCCGCAAGCGCTACGAGGTGCTCAAGCAGCAGCCGCTGTTCGCCGGCATCGAGTACAGCGAGGACTCCCGCGTCATCAACCAGTGGGCACCGCTGCTCATGCACAAGCGCCGCAAGGGCGAGCCGTTCGCGGCGACGCGCGTCCCGGCCGGCACCGACGTCGACTTCGGCTCCCTCACCCGCCAGCTCTTCGCGGACCTGCGCGAGAAGGGCGTCGACGTCGCCACCAACCACGACGTCAAGAAGCTGAAGAAGCTCAAGGACGGCACCTGGCGCGTCAGCTACCGCCACGTCATCGGCGGCACCCCGGGCACGATCAACGCGAAGTTCGTCTTCGTCGGCGCGGGCGGCTGGGCGCTCAAGCTCCTGCAGCGCTCGGGCATCCCCGAGATCAAGGGCTACGGCGTCTTCCCCATCGGCGGCCAGTGGCTCAAGACCAGCAACCCCGACCTGGTCGCCAAGCACCGGGCCAAGGTGTACTCGCAGGCCTCCGTCGGCGCGCCGCCCATGTCGGTGCCGCACCTGGACACCCGCGTGGTCGACGGAGAGGCGTCGCTCCTCTTCGGCCCGTTCGCGACGTTCAGCCCCAAGTTCCTCAAGAACGGCTCGATGCTCGACATCGTCACGCAGGTGCGCCCGCACAACATCCTGCCGATGCTCAAGGTCGCGATCGACAACCCCGGCCTCATCAAGTACCTCATCAGCGAGCTGCTGAAGAACCACGCGAAGAAGGTCGACAGCCTCCGCGACTTCATGCCGTCCGCGAAGGACGAGGACTGGGAGCTGCTCGACGCCGGACAGCGCGCGCAGGTCATGAAGCGCGACAAGCAGAAGGGCGGCGTGCTGCAGTTCGGCACCGAGGTCGTCACCTCGAGCGACCGCTCCATCGCCGGTCTGCTCGGTGCCTCGCCGGGGGCCTCGACGGCCGTCTCGATCATGCTCGGCCTGATCAAGACCTGCTTCCCCGAGCGCATGCCCGAGTGGGAGCCGCGTCTGCGCGAGCTCATCCCGAGCTACGGCGAGACGCTCAACACGCGTCCCGAGGTGGCCCGGCGCGAGCTGGATGCCACGGCGCACGCGCTCGCGATCAACGCCTGACCCGTCGTGGCGAAGCTGTACTTCCGCTACGGGGCGATGAACTCGGGCAAGTCGACGGCTCTGCTGCAGGCGGCGTTCAACTACGAGGAACGCGGGCAGCGCGTGCTGCTGGCCAAGCCCGCGATC
>VGAV01000462.1 GCA_016870695.1 Actinomycetota bacterium
GCAGCAGGAGCACGCGCACCATCTCCATGACGGTCGCGAGAGGGTGGGCCCGGCGGTACGCCTCCAGCTCCGTCGCGCCCAGCTCGAACGCGGGCAGTCCCTCGACCCCGACGGCGGACGCGAGGGAGCGCCGCCAGGAGTCCCGCACGAGCGGCCGCACGGCCTGCAGGTGCCGGTCCGCCTCGTTGCCCGCCAGCAACTCGTCGTAGGCGCGCGCGATGACCTGAGGCGACGCCTCGGGTGAGACGTCCGGTCGCCAGGAGAAGGACACGGGACTCCCATCGACGGTGACGGTGATCGCCCTCAGTGTAGGTCGCCGCGGCGCGATGCGGGAGGGAAGCTTGGACGCGGCCCGTCCTGCGGAGGCGAGCGCTGTCGACCGGCGTGTCGGACCCCGCCGTCCGGCGTGTCGCCCGCGGACTCCGCAGGACGGCGCCGCGCAACGCCCGGACGGACGGGCGAGCGGAACGGGAACGGGCACCCGAACGGCAGGCGGGGCTCAGTCGCGCGCGGCCCACCACTCCCGCAGGCGCCGCTCGGCCTCCTCGGGTCCGACCATGCCTTCGTCCAGGCGCAGGTCGAGCAGGAAGCGGTACGCCTCCCCGACCTCGCGGCCCGGCTTCAGACCGAGGATCTCCTGGATGCGGTTGCCGTCGAGCTCGGGCCGGATGGCATCCATCTCCTCCTGCTCCCGCAGGGTGGCGATGCGCGACTCGATGTCGTCGTAGGCGGAGGCGAGGCGCTGCGCCTTGCGCTTGTTGCGCGTCGTCACGTCGGCACGGGTGAGGATGTGCAGGCGCTCGAGCTCGTCGCCGGCGTCACGGACGTACCGGCGCACGGCCGCGTCCGTCCAGGCCCCCTCCGCATAGCCGAAGAAGCGCAGGTGCAGCTCGACGAGCCGCGAGACGACGGTCGTGGTCGCGGCGTCGAAGCGCAGGGCCTGCAGGCGCTTGCGCGCCATGCGCGCGCCCTTCACGTCGTGGTGGTGGAAGGTGACGCCGCCTCCGGGCTCGAGTCGACGCGTGGCGGGCTTCCCGATGTCGTGCAGCAGCGCGGCCAGGCGGAGCGGCACGTCGGGGGCGGATCCAGGATGCCGCTGCCTCTCGAGCGCGATCGCCTGACGCAGCACCGTGAGGGAGTGCTCGTAGACGTCCTTGTGGTGGTGGTGCTCGTCGACCTCGAGTCGCAGCGCGGGGATCTCGGGGAGGAACTCCTCGACGAGTCCCGTGTCGACGAGCACGCGGATGCCGCGGACCGGGTCGTCCGTGGCGAGCAGGCGCACGAGCTCGGCCTGGATGCGCTCCGGGCTGACGATTTGCAGCGTGTGACGGAAATCCTTGATCGCGTGGCGGGTGTCGTCGTCGACGGTGAACTCGAGCTGCGACGCGAACCGCGCCGCGCGGAGCATGCGGAGCGGATCGTCGCCGAAGCTGACCGCCGGGTTGATCGGGGTGCGCAGCCGTCCCGCGAGGAGGTCCTCGACGCCGCCGGTGGGGTCGACCAAGGTCCGGGCGGGAACGCGCAGCGCCATGGCGTTCACGGTGAAGTCGCGACGGGTGAGGTCCGCCTCGAGCGTGTCGCCGAACTCGACGGTCGGCTTACGGGTGACGCCGTCGTAGCTGTCGGCGCGATACGTCGTGATCTCGACCTGCTCGCCCTGCACGCGGGCGCCGATGGTGCCGAACGCGCGGCCGACGTCCCACTGCACCGACGACACGGGCTTGACCAGCGCCAGGATCTCGTCGGGGCGCGCGTCGGTGGTGAAGTCGAGGTCGTGCGTCGTCCGGCCGAGCAGCGCGTCGCGGACGGGACCGCCCACGATGGCCAGATCGCGCCCGGCCGCCGCGAAGACGCGGGCGAGCGTCGAGACGACGGGGTGGTCGGCGAGCTCGCCGAGGCGCGCGACACCCTCGGACATGTTCAGCATGCTCCGAGCCTAACGAAGCCGTCGCGCTCGCCTCGTGCCCGTCCGCCCGTCGCGCCCCGTGCGCCTGCGGCCCCGCGCGCCCGCGGCCCCGCCCGTCCGGCCCGGCCGTATGCCGCCGGCCCGCCCGTCTGCAGGACCGGCGGGACTGGTGTCGTCCCGCGGGCCGCCTGAGCCGCCCCGACACGCGTCGGTCCTGCATTCGCGCGCGCGCCGGCGCCTCACCCCTCCGCGCCGGCGCCTCGCCCCTCCGCGAACGTCAGGAAGCCCGTGTCGATGAGCTCGCGGACCCGGGGGAGGAGGTCGTCGCGCAGGTGGGCGGCATCCACGTCCATGAGCTGGGCGATGGCCCCGATCAGGCTGCCGACGTCGAGATCGCCGTCGCACGCGCCCACGAGCGCGGCCAGGGCCGGGTCGACCTCGAGGGTCCGGCCGAAGCCGCCGCCCTGGCGCAGCTCGATGACGGTCGGGGCCTCCTCGCCCGGGCGGTGGTGGCGCGCCTCGGTCACGTCCGGAGCGACCAGGAGAAGGGATGCCTCCAGCCCGGCGTCGTCGAGCAGGGCCGCACGGTCGTGGGCCTCGAAGCATGCCGCCAGGTGCGGGCCGAACGAGGCCTCGCCGCCGCCCGGCACGCGCTCGTACCGCGCG
>VGAV01000463.1 GCA_016870695.1 Actinomycetota bacterium
CGCCGATCACCACCGCGACCGCGAGGTCGATGACGTTCCCGCGGAGGATGAACTCCTTGAATCCCTTGATCATGCGCTGCACCCTTTCGTGCCGCGCCGACCGGGGCTCAGGATGCCGAGGACGACGCGGACGTCTTCGATTCCGACTTCGATGATGTCGAAGATGCGCTGCCGCTGCCACTGCTGCTGCTCGAGCCGGCGGCATCCGTCGTCTTCGATCCGCCGCGCGAGTCGGTGCGGTAGAAGCCCGAGCCGTTGAAGGTGACGCCGATCGAGCCGTACTGCTTGCGCAGCTCGCCCCCGCACACGGGGCACTCGACGAGGGCGGCGTCGGAGAAGGACTGGACCGCGTCGAAGCGGTGACCGCACTGCTTGCAGGCGTAGGCGTACGTGGGCATCGGGTGATCCTTCGGGTGTTTTCAGGACGCGGCGTCGAGGGACACCGTGCGGGTGGGGGTCACGACGCCCGAGACGGGCTGGTCGTGCACATCGCGGGGGACGTCGTCCACGAGCTCCGAGTCGAAGATGACGGCGTAGACGGGCGGGCACTTCTCCATCGAGCCGATGGTCTTGTCGAAGTAGCCCCGCCCCCAGCCGAGCCGCATCCCGTGGCGGTCGACGGCGGCGGCGGGGATGACGAGGAGGTCGACGTCGTTGACGGCGATGGGTCCGAGCACGTCGCCGACCGGCTCGGGCACTCCGAAGAGCCCCTCGCCCACCTCGGAGTCGGGGGTGGCGACGGTCCAGTCGAGCAGGCCGTCCTCGCGGGTGATGGGCAGGAGGACCCGGATGCCGCGGGCGACGGCCCCCGTGATGAAGGCGCGGGTGCTCGGCTCGGTGGTCGTCGAGAGGTAGCAGGAGATGCTGCGGGCGCCGAGGCGATCCACGAGCGCGTCGAGCTGGGCGGTGATCCCCGCCTCGGCCGTCTGGCGCGCCTGCGCCGAGACGGTGTGGCGTCGTTCGCGCAGATCCGCGCGCAGCGCGCGCTTGGCCTGCTCGATGCTGTCCGGCATGGAGGTAAGTGTAATTGCGCGTCCCGACACCGCGCTGTCATACGGCAGCGCTAGGGTATCGCCATGCCCAACAAGCCCTTCAAGGCCGTGATTCCGGCCGCAGGACTCGGTACTCGCTTCCTTCCCGCCACCAAGGCGATGCCGAAGGAGATGCTCCCCGTCGTCGACAAGCCCGCCATCCAGTACGTCGTCGAGGAGGCGACCGGCGCCGGCATCGAGGACGTGCTGATCATCATCGGCCGCAACAAGAACAACATCGCGAACCACTTCGACTCCATGCCGGAGCTGGAGGCCAAGCTGCGCGAGAAGGGCGACAGCGACAAGCTCGCCAAGGTCGAGCACTCGTCCGACCTCGCCGACATCCACATGGTCCGGCAGGGTGAGCCCAAGGGCCTCGGCCACGCCGTCCTCCGCGCCCGCAGCCACGTGGGAGACCACCCGTTCGCCGTCCTCCTGGGCGACGACCTCATCGACGAGCGCGACCCGCTGCTGACGAAGATGATGTCGGAGTACGACAAGCGCGGCGCGACCGTCATCGCCCTCATGGAGGTCGACCCCGAGCACATCCACCTGTACGGCGTCGCCGCGGTCGAGGCGACCGAGGTGGACGACGTGGTCAAGGTCACGCAACTCGTCGAGAAGCCCAAGGCCGAAGACGCCCCCTCGAACCTCGCCATCATCGGCCGCTACGTGCTCGGACCCGACGTGTTCGACATCCTCGAGCACACCGAGCCGGGCAAGGGTGGCGAGATCCAGCTGACCGACGCGCTCGAGGAGCTGGCGACGGGCGGTGGCGACGGCGGCGGCGTGTACGGCGTGGTCTTCCGCGGCCGGCGCTACGACACCGGCGACCGCGTCGACTACATCAAGGCGATCGTGCAGCTCGCGGCCGACCGCGACGACCTCGGTGCCGAGCTCCGTCCGTGGTTCAAGGAGTTCGCGGCGGGTCTCTGATCCGACCCCGACGTTATGGATCTCTCCGTTCCGCGACGGCACGGTGAGGTGTCGATCCGCCTCATCCGCAACCGCGACGCGCGCATCCTGCAGCAGGAGCTGATCGACAACCGTGCGTGGCTCAAGCGGTGGGAGGCGACGAACCCCGACGGGCCCGTGTCGTTCGACATGCGCCTCGGCGTCAAGCGCCTGCTGCAGCAGTTCCGCGACGGCCTCGGCGTCCCCCTCGTCATGGAGTGGGGCGACGAGGTCGCCGGGCAGCTGAACGTGTGGGGCGTCGCGCGCGGGTCGCTGTCGTCCGCGACGGTCGGGTACTGGGTCAGCGAGCGCTTCGCCGGCCGCAACATCACGACGATCGGCGTGGCTATGGCCACGGACATGTGCTTCACCGAGCTCAACCTGCACCGCATCGAGGTCTGCATCCGGCCCGAGAACCACGCCAGCCTGCGCGTCGTCGAGAAGCTCGGCTTCCGGTACGAAGGGCTCCGCCGCCGGTACATCCACATCGACGGCGACTGGCGCGACCACTACTCCTTCGCGCTCGTCCGCGAAGAGGTGCCGAACGGCGTGCTCGACCGGTGGGTGCGCGGGCAGGTGCCGCCC
>VGAV01000464.1 GCA_016870695.1 Actinomycetota bacterium
AGTGCCGGGACCGCGACGAGGGCACGGCGCCCGGCGCCGAGCACCCCGCGGCCGCGGCCGAACGGACGACGGCCGGGAGTGGAGCTGACCACGCCCTTGTCGGCGGCATCCAGGTCGACGGTCGAGATCGGCTCGGTCACCGGGAGCGGCAGCCCCTTGCGGCGCGGACGACGCTGTCGGCGCACGTGCCGGATGCCGAGGAAGTACAGGACGATGCCGACCAGCAGCGCGAGCGAGCCGCCCACGATGAGCGGTCCCGCCCACGGGGTGGAGTCGTCGACCGGCCACGTGACCGAGATCGTGGACGGCGCGGGGGCGACGCCGTCGGAGGCGATGAGGACGCTCATGTTCGCGGGGAGCTGGAGCGTCGTGGCGAGCGAGCCGTCCTGCTGGAACTCGTCGAGCCACAGGTCCGAGCCCACGGGGGTCCGGGGCGTTGCGGACTCCTCGGAGCCGGATGCCGCCGGAGCGTCGACCGTCGGCTCGACGGTCGAGGTCTGCGCGCGTCCCTCCGCGTCGAGCGTGACAGCGGTGTACTCCGTGTCCGAGAGCCAGGCGCGGACGTCGTCCGTGCGGCCGTAGGCGGCGAAGACCTGGCCGTCGCCCTCGATGCGGAGCGTCTGCGCACCGGGCAGGGCGCCGAGGACCGTTCCGTCCACGAGGGTGTAGGCGGTCGTGGCATCCGTCTGCACGGTCTGCGCGGCCTCCGACGGGCCCTGGAAGACGGTGCGCTGGGCGATGCCCGCACCGATCATGACGGCGGCGATGACGAACGCCACCACGGCCCAGACGAATCGCACGCTACACACCATCCCCACCGGCGGCTCGGGCGGCCACCGAAGAATCGACGTTTCAGACTATCCGAGGGTGTCTGAAAGTTCCCACCGAGGCCCGTCGCTGCCCTCCCGCGCCGCCTCGCGTCAGTATCCTGACCGGACGGGCGCGTGCGCACCCGGACGAAGCGGAGTGCACAGCATGAAGATCCACAACCCGTTCCGGGTCGCCCTGTTGGCCACGCTGGGCGTCGGCGTCGGCCTCCTGCTGATCGGCAGCGTCCAGAGCCTCTCGACGATCCTCCTCTACGTCGGCACGGCCTTGTTCCTCTCCCTCGGCCTGGACCCCGTGGTGTCCTTCCTCGAGCGCCGCGGGCTCCCCCGCTGGGCGGCGGTGCTGCTCACCATCGTCGCCGTGCTCGGCATCTTCGCCGGCATCATCCTCATGATCGTGCCGATCATCGTCAGCCAGATCAGCCAGCTCGTCGTCGAGGTGGAGCAGCTCCTGCAGCCCGAACGGTGGAATCAGACGGTCGCGGACGTGGAGGCGTGGGCCTCGGCGACGTTCCCCTGGCTTCAGATCGACGAGGTGTGGAACGGGATCCAGGAGTGGTTCCGCTCCCTGGACCTCGGCTCCGTGTCGACCATGGTGGGCAACAGCCTGCTGACCTTCGGCGGGGCCGTGGCCGCCGGCCTCGGCGGGGCGTTCATCGTCCTGATCCTGACCATCTACTTCACCGCGTCGACGCCGTCGCTCAAGTCGGCGGTCTACCAGCTGGTGCCGGCGTCCAAGCGCGCGCGGTTCATCGAGCTCGCCGAGAAGATCACCGATTCCGTCGGCTACTACGTCATGGGCCAGGTCAGCCTCGGCGTGATCAACGGCATCCTGAGCGCCATCTTCCTCAGCATCATCGGCGCCCCGTTCCCCGCGGTGCTGGCCGTCATCGCCTTCTTCTTCTCGCTCATCCCCCTCGTGGGGACGCTGACGGGATCGACGATCATCGTCCTCACGTGCCTCATCCCCGGGCTCGGGACGCCCACGTGGGCGATCCTCGCCGCGGCGATCTACTACCTCGTCTACATGCAGGTCGAGGCGTACGTGCTGGCGCCCCGCATCATGAACCGGGCGGTGTCCGTGCCGGGATCGGTCGTCGTGATCTCCGCTCTCGCGGGCGGCGCGCTGCTGAACCTGCTCGGCGCGCTCATCGCCATCCCGGTGGCCGCGAGCATCCTCATCATCTACCGCGAGGTCGTCATCCCGCGGCAGAACGAGCGCTGACGCCGGGCTCAGCCGGCGATCGGTCCGTCCCACTCGGTCGGCAGCGGGAGCGCCTCGGGGGCGACGGCCGCGACGATCTCGGTGAGCACGCGGCGGGTCTGCGTCTCGCCGACCCACAGGTGCTTGCCGCCGTCGACGGCGATCAGGGTGGCATCCGGAACCGACGCGAAACGCTCGCGCGCCTCGGCCGGACGCAGGTAGTCGTCGAACTCGGGGACGAGGATCACCATGCGGCGCGGGTCGCCGGCCCAGGCTGCGACCTCCTCGGCCGTGGCGCGGTGCAGCGGCGGCGAGAGCAGGATGACGCCTTCGACGTCGTGGTCGCGGCCGTACTTCAGCGCGAGCTCGGTGCCGAAGGACCAGCCGACCAGCCACGGGCGGGGCAGGCCGCGCTCGCGCGCGAAGTCCACCGCCGCGGCGACGTCGAACGCCTCGGACGCGCCGCCGTCGAACGCGCCCTCGCTCGTCCCCCGGGGAGAGGTCGTCCCCCGGGTGTTGAAAC
>VGAV01000465.1 GCA_016870695.1 Actinomycetota bacterium
GATCCCGACCACATGACCGCCCATTTCCTCGACCTCGTCGCCGCCGGCGACGTCCTCGCCCGCTAAGGAGCACTCGTCCATGACCACCACCGCAACGACGCGGAAGACCCCCGTGAAGGCCGCCGCCGCGAGCTTCATGGGCAGCGCCGTGGAGTACTACGACTTCTTCCTGTTCGGCTCCGCCGCCGCCCTCATCTTCCCGACGGTGTTCTTCCCGTCGGGTGACGAGGCCGCCCTGGTGATGTCGTTCGCGACGTTCGGCTTCGCCTACGTCGCCCGCCCCTTCGGCGCCGTCATCCTCGGTCACTTCGGCGACCGCATCGGGCGTCAGAAGGTCCTGATGTTCACCCTCCTGCTGATGGGCCTGTCGACGTTCGTGATCGGCTGCCTCCCCGGCTTCGCGCAGATCGGGTGGTTCGCCCCGGCGCTGCTCGTCCTCTGCCGCCTCGCGCAGGGCCTCTCGGCCGCCGGCGAGCAGGCGGGGGCGTCGTCGTTGACGCTCGAGCACGCCCCGGATCGCCGGCGCTCGTTCTTCACCTCGTGGACCCTCACCGGCACGCAGGGCGGGCAGATCCTCGCCGCGCTCGTCTTCATCCCCGTCGTCGCGCTCCCCGACGAGATCAAATTCTCGTGGGGCTGGCGCGTGCCGTTCTGGCTGAGCGCCGTCGTGGTCGTCGTGGCGTTCTTCATCCGCCGCAGCCTGCACGAGACCCCCGAGTTCGAGCAGGCCAAGGCCTCCGGACAGATCGCCCGGATGCCGCTGGTGCCGCTGCTGCGCGACCACTGGCGCGACGTGCTCCGCGTCATCTGCTGCGCGTTCATCGCGGCCGTGTCGACCGTGTTCGGCAACCTCGCCATCGCCTACGGCAAGCAGGAGGGTCTGGCCGAGAGCCTGACCCTGTGGCTCGTCGTCGTCGCCAACCTCGTCGCCCTGTTCACGCAGCCGATGTTCGGCCGCCTGGCCGATCGGATCGGCCGCAAGCCCGTGTTCGTCTACGGCGCCCTGTCGTCGGCAGCGTTCATGCCGTTCTACATGCTGTCGATGGGCGCGGGGAACGACGTCGTCACGTTCGCCCTCGCCGTGCTCACCTTCTCGTTCGGATACGCGGCCGCCAACGCCGTGTGGCCGTCGTTCTACGGCGAGATGTTCAGCACGCGCGTCCGCTTCTCCGGCATGGCGATCGGCACTCAGCTCGGCTTCCTCATGGCCGGGTTCGCGCCCAGCATCGTCGCGGCTCTCGGCGGCGTCGCGGAGGGCGGCTGGGTCGTCATCAGCGTCTTCACCGCGGTGATCGCGATCATCGCCTCGATCAGCGCACTGACGGCCCGCGAGACCCGCGACGTGCCGACCGAGCAGCTGGGTCTGGCCGCCGAGCGCGAGCCCGCCCGGGTCTGATCCGCGCCGGAACGGCCCCGTCTCCTCCGGAGGCGGGGCCTTCACGCGCGCTCCCCCCGCTCCCCCGCCCCCTGCCGGGCCCCCGGGGCAGGGCCCCCGGGGCGGGGCCCCCGGGGCAGGGCCCCCGGGGCGTGGCCCCCGGGGCGCTGACTTGGCGCAAATGCACGCCGGGCACCCCGCCACCGCGTGCATTTGCGGCAAGTCAGCGCAAGAGCGGGGCGCGCACCCCTTGCGGCAGGGGTCAGCGCCTGAAGGGAGGGCGGAGCTACGCTCCGACCTCCTGGTACGCGGCGAACAGCAGCGACTCGTCGGGCGCCTGCAGCACCGTCGGGCGGGCGAGGTCGTCGAGGACGATGAACCGCAGCATGCTCCCGCGGCTCTTCTTGTCGCGCTGCATGGTGGCCTTCAGCGTCTGGAACGCGCCCGCGCGGTACGTCGTCGGCAGCCCGAGCGACTCCAGCACGGTGCGGTGGCGCTGGGCGACGTCGTCGGACAGCCGTCCGGCCAGACGCGACAGCTCGGCGGCGAACACCATCCCCACCGAGATCGCCGCTCCGTGCCGCCAGCGGTAGCGCTCGGCGTGCTCGATCGCGTGACCGAGGGTGTGGCCGTAGTTCAGCACCTCGCGCAGGCCCGCCTCGCGGAGGTCCTCCCCCACAACCCGCGCCTTCATGTCGATCGCGAGCTCGACGCACCGACGGAACTCGTCGCTCCGGGGGTTGACGACCCGCTCGGGGTCGGCCTCGATCAGGTCGAGGATCTCGGGATGCCAGATGAACCCGGCCTTCACGACCTCGGCGAAGCCCGCGGTGGCCTCGTTCCGCGACAGCGTGTCGAGCAGGTTGAGATCGCATACGACCGCGACGGGCGGCCAGAACGCGCCGACGAGGTTCTTGCCCTCGGCGGTGTTGATCCCGGTCTTCCCGCCGACGGCGGCGTCCACCATGCCGAGGACGGTCGTCGGCACCTGCACGAGCGCGACGCCGCGCAGCCACGTCGCGGCGACGAAGCCGGCGAGGTCGGTGACCGCTCCCCCGCCGAACCCGACGACGACGTCGGTGCGGGTGAAGTCGGCCTGACCCATCACCTGCCAGCAGAACGCCGCGACCTCGACGCGCTTGCCGGCCTCGGCGTCGGGGATCTCGGCCAGCAGCACC
>VGAV01000466.1 GCA_016870695.1 Actinomycetota bacterium
TAAGGCGTCCATGTCGACGTGCAGGATGCCGGTGCCGGTGTCGTCGGCGCCGGGCGGCGACACGAGCCGCCCTGTCCCGTCACCCCGACCCATGGCATCCATTCTCCCCCGGGCCTCCGACATCGGCCCCGACACCGGCGAGAGGAACGGAACGACGGATGCCACGGCCCCCGGCCGCGGAACGGCGGGGGTCGTGGCATCCGGGGTCGGCTACTGGGCGGCGGCGCGCTCCAGCACGAGCTCGCGCACGCGCGCGGCGTCGGCCTGGCCCTTCATGGCCTTCATGACCGCGCCGATGACGGCGCCGGCGGCCTGCACCTTGCCGTCGCGGATCTTCGCGAGGACGTCCGGCTGGGCCGCGAGGGCCTCGTCGATGGCGGCGATGAGCGCCCCGTCGTCGGACACGACGGCGAGACCGCGCGCGTCGACGACCTCCTGCGGGGTGCCCTCACCGGCGATGACGCCCTCGAGCACCTGGCGCGCGAGCTTGTCGGTCAGCGTGCCCGCGTCGACGAGCTTCTGCAGCGCGGCGACGTTCTCGGGCGAGATGAGGCCGGCGGCATCCCGTTCCTGCGCGTTCGCGACGCGGGTGATCTCGCCCGTCCACCACTTCCGGGCGGCGGCGGGAGCGGCCCCGGCTGCGATGGTGTCCGCGACAGCGTCGAGCAGGCCGCCGTTGGCGACGTCCTGGAACTCCAGGTCGGTGAAGCCCCACTCGCCCTTCAGACGGCGACGACGCGCGGCCGGCGGCTCGGGGAGCGCGGCGCGCAGCTCCTCGATCAGCTCCGGCGCCGGGACGACCGGCAGCAGGTCGGGCTCGGGGAAGTAGCGGTAGTCGTCGGCATCCGACTTCGGGCGCCCCGGGGAGGTGCGACCGGTGTCCTCGTGCCAGTGGCGCGTCTCCTGCGTGATGGTGCCGCCCCTGGCGAGGATGGCGGCCTGACGCTGGATCTCGTACCGGACCGCCCGCTCGACCGAGCGCATCGAGTTGACGTTCTTCGTCTCGGTGCGCGTGCCCAGCTTCTCCTGGCCGCGGGGGCGGAGCGAGACGTTGGCGTCGCAGCGCAGGTTGCCGCGCTCCAGGCGGGCCTCCGAGATGCCGAGGGCGCGCACGATGTCGCGGATCGTCGCGACGTACGCCTTCGCCAGCGCCGGTGCGGAGTGCTCCGCGCCGAAAATCGGCTTGGTGACGATCTCGACCAGCGGGACGCCCGCGCGGTTGTAGTCGACGAGCGAGTACTCCGCGCCCTGGATGCGACCCGTCGAGCCCCCCATGTGAGTGAGCTTGCCGGCGTCCTCCTCCATGTGGGCGCGCTCGATCGGCACGGTGACGATGGTGCCGTCCTCGAGCTCGACCTCGACGGAGCCCTCGAAGGCGATCGGCTCGTCGTACTGCGAGATCTGGTAGTTCTTGCCGAGGTCGGGGTAGAAGTAGTTCTTCCGCGCGAACCGGCTCGACGGCGCGATCGAGCAGCCGAGCGCGAGGCCCAGGCTGATCGAGGAGCGGATCGCCTCCTGGTTCACGACCGGCAGGGCGCCCGGGAGTCCCATGTCGACCGGCGCGACGAGGGTGTTCGGCTCGGCGCCGTGGTGCGCCTCGTTCGCGGGGTTGGGCGCGGCCGAGAACATCTTGGTCGCGGTGTTCAGCTCGACGTGCACCTCGAAGCCGAGGACGGGCTCGAACATCTCGAGCGCCTCGTCGAAGTCCATCAGCGCGTCTTTCGCCATCAGCGCGTCGCTCCGTTCGTGAGAGAGGGGGCCTTGTCCAGCAGGGGTCCGCCCCACTGGTCCACCAGCAGGGCCTCGAGCGCGGCGCCGACCCGGTAGAGACGGGCGTCCTCCCGGGCCGGGGCCAGGAACTGGATGCCGACGGGCAGGCCGTCCTCCTCGGCGAGGCCGCTGGGGATCGAGATGCCCGGCACCCCGGCGAGGTTCGCCGGGATGGTGGTGACGTCGTTGAGGTACATCTGCAGCGGATCGTCGATCTTCTCGCCGAGACGGAACGCCGTGGTCGGCGCGGAGGGCGTCGCGATGACGTCGACCTCCGCGAAGGCCGCGTCGAAGTCCTGCTGGATGAGCGTCCGGACCTTCTGCGCGCTGCCGTAGTAGGCGTCGTAGTACCCGGCCGACAGCGCGTAGGTGCCGAGGATGATGCGGCGCTTGACCTCCGGACCGAACCCGGCGTCGCGCGTGGCGGCCATGACGTTCTCGACCGTCGGGGCGCCCTGCGGCGTCACGCGGAGGCCGAAGCGGACGGAGTCGAACTTCGCGAGGTTGCTCGATGCCTCGGCCGGGAGGATCAGGTAGTAGGCGGCGACGCCGTACTCGAAGTGGGGCGCGCTGATCTCGACGATCTCGGCGCCCTGCGCCTCCATGGCCGCGAGCGACGCGCGGAACGAGTCGGAGACGCCCTTCTGGAATCCGCGGTCGTCGAGCTCGCGGATGACGCCGACCTTCAGCCCCTTCAGCACCGCGCCGGTCGCGCCCTCGCGCGCGGCGGCGGCGAACGACGGCCAAGAGTCCGACAGCGACGTGGAGTCGTGCGGG
>VGAV01000467.1 GCA_016870695.1 Actinomycetota bacterium
CGATCACGTTCTTCAGCATCGGCGTCGTGCCCGGTGTCGTCTCCACGGTCATCTTCGCGCTGCCCCCGGGCGTGCGTCTGACCGAGCTCGGCATCCGCGGTGTCGACTCCGAGACGGTCGAGGCGGGACATGCGTTCGGGGCCACGCCCGGGCAGATCCTCCGCCGCATCCAGCTGCCGCTCGCGATGCCGACGATCATGGCCGGCGTCAATCAGGTCATCATGCTCGCGCTGTCGATGGCGGTCGTCGCCGGAATCGTCGGCGCCGACGGCCTGGGCAAGGAGGTCGTGCAGTCGATCTCCACCGTCAACCTGCCCAAGGGCGTCGAGGCGGGCCTCAGCGTGGTCATCCTCGCCGTCTACCTGGACCGTCTCACCGCGGCCCTCGGCAGTCCCGCGGAGCACCGGTCGTCGCTGCTCGGGACGATCGGGCGTCGCCGTGCCGCGCGCGCCACGACCACCGCGGCCGCGGTCCCCTCGGCGCCGCACGTCGACGGTGCGTCGACGGATGCCGCCCGCGAGGCCGAGCGCGAGAAGGCCGCGCCGCGTCGAGCGCCGGTGTCGACGGGGCGCTGACCCTCCGGCATCCCTCCCCTCCCTCCCGCGGCGGGGCCGGACCCGCGCGCCGGACCCGCTCCGGTGACGCGGGGCGATCCCTCCCGCCCGGAGGCACCCGGAATCACACACGAAACGGAAGAGAACACAGCATGCAGAAGCGACACCTCATCACGACCCTCGCCCTCGGCGCTGTCGGCGCACTCACCCTCGCGGGCTGCGCCAGCGGCAACCAGGCCGACGGCGGCTCGGGCGACGGCGGCGACCGCGGCACGATCACGCTCGGCTTCCTGCCCTCGTGGACCGACGGCCTGAGCACCGCCTACCTGCTCGAGGACCAGCTCGAGAAGCTCGGCTACTCCGTCGAGATGCAGACCCTCACCGAGGCCGGCCCGCTCTACACCGGTCTCGCCCAGGGCGACGTCGACATCTACCCGTCGGCCTGGCCCGAGCTCACGCACAAGTCCTACATGGACACCTACGGCGACGACATCGAGGACCTCGGTGCGTACTACGACAACGCGAAGCTCACGATCGCGGTGCCGAGCTACGTCGACATCGACTCCATCGAGGACCTCGCGGCGAACGTCGACCGCTTCGAGGGGCGCATCTACGGCATCGAGCCCGGGGCGGGCCTCACCGCGCAGACGCAGGACAGCATGCTCCCCGGCTACGGCCTGGACGGGCAGTTCGAGCTCGTGACGTCGTCGACGGCGGCCATGCTGACCGAGCTCGACAACGCGATCGCGGCGCAGGAGGACATCGCGGTGACCCTCTGGCGGCCGTTCTGGGCGAACGACGCCTACGACGTCAAGGACCTCGAGGACCCGCAGGGCCTCATGGGCGACCCCGAGGCGCTGCACTTCCTCGGCACGGCCGGCTTCGCCGAGCAGTACCCGGATGCCGCCGAGCTCATCGCCGGCATCCAGCTCGACGACGAGCAGTACGGCGCCCTCGAGGACCTCGTCGTCAACGAGTACGGCGAGGGCCGCGAGGCCGAGGCCGTCGACGCCTGGCTCGAGCAGTACCCCGACGCGTTCTCCACGCAGCGCAGCTGACCGTCGCATCACCGAGACCCTTCCCGCCGTCCGTCCCGGGCCCGGCGGGGAGGGTCTCGTCCTGTCAGCGGACGGGGGGATGGATGCCGCGGGCGGCCGAGAACCGCGTGATGAACCCGGGGTGGCCCGCGGGCATCGCCAGGACCGAGTCGGGGGTGCGACCCGCGAGCCCCGGGAAGCCGGCGTCGTCGAGCAGGTCGTCGTCGAGCACGTCGATGTCGGCCGCGACGAGCGGCCACGGCTCGTGGCTGTTGGCGGCCCAGATGGTCCGGCCCAGGTGCCGCTCGTGGAAGCCCCACCGTGCCGTGAGGAAACGGGAGAGGGAGGTGTCGACCGTCTCCGTGCCGAGGGTCGCCCGGAGGCGGGTGCCCGCACGCGTCCCCCCGTGGCGGCGCGACCGGTACTCGATGCGTTGCCCCTCCGTGCGCACCCCCGCCCGCGCCCAGCGGTACGGGAGGCCGAACAGCGCGTGCGCGGCCAGGACCGGGGCGAGGTGCTCGGCCTCGAGCGTGCGGAAGACGACGCCGCGGCGCCCGTCGTCGTCGACCGCGTACGTGCGGACGTTGATCTCCGTGAACGAGCCGACGAAGGGCACCGGCGGCAGGGGCAGGAAGCGGAACTCGCTCAGCACGAACGGCACCAGGCCGACCCACGCCGAGCCGTCGTGGACGTCGGGGCGGGTCCCGGGCGGCAGCAGCGGAGCCACGTGGCCGGGGTCGACGCGCCAATGCGCGAACACCGCGCGGTTCCACCGCTGCGCGATGACGGCGCGGCCGGGCAGGTCGGGGGCGTGGCGTTCGGTGATCACCGGGTCATTCTGGCCCGGGCGGTCCGGTGCGGAGGGAGACTGGACAGGTGAGCGCGACGTCTGATGCGGACCCCCGGCTCGTGGCATCCATCCGCGAGCTGCTGGCCGCGCGCGCCGCCGGCA
>VGAV01000468.1 GCA_016870695.1 Actinomycetota bacterium
GCGCACGGTGACGTCGTCGAGAGTGGGGACCGAGCCGGCGGGCCAGGCCGTCGCGTCGAAGGGCGCGGGGATGCTGGCGCGCAGTGTCGGGAGGAGTGCGGTGAGGGTCATGCGTCCGGTCTACGCCGCGGGGCGAGGCGGATGCGGTCCGCTCACGCTTCCCGTACGGCGGCGACCGCGTTCCTGACGGAACGGCGGCGGCGAACGCGGCGGCGCTCAGTTCCAGAGCTCGGGCAGCAGCTCCTCGAGGAGGACGGTGCGGTCGGCGCCGAGGACGATCTCGGTGCGACGGTTGCGGTGGTCGATCTGGTACAGGAACTCGCGACACCGGCCGCACGGCGGATACACGATGACCTCGCCGTCGGCGCCGAAGGCGACCGCGACCGCCTGGGCGATCTCGGACTGCCGGGCCGTGATCATCGCCCCGATGGCCCCCGCCTCGGCGCAGAAGCCCATGCTGCAGGGCACGTCGATGCTGAGCCCGAAGAAGTGCGTGCCCTCCGCGGTGACGAGGAGAGCGGCGACGTCGCCCGAGCCCCGGGAGTCGCGGCGCTCGGGGTTCAGGTACGGCGTCGCGAGATCGATGAGGGTCTGAGCGCTCAGACGCGCGGGGGGTGAGGTGGTGACGCTTTCCTGGGTCATGAGGGGCCTTTCACGGTGGGAGGGAATCAGGGAAGGACGGAGTGCTCGGTGACGACGCGGCGCGAGACGACGCGCCCGCGCGAGAGGACCGTCCGGTCGTACGCGCCGCCGGCGACGGCCGCGGCGAGGGAGGGCGCGCGGATCGCGAGCAGGTCGGCGACCCGCCCCGGCTCGACCCCGGCGGGTTCAAGTCCCATGGCCGCGCGGGCGTCATCGGTCACGGCGACGTGGGCTTCCTCGATGGTGAGGTGCGAGGCGGCCACGAGCAGCCCCGCGGTGACGAGATGGTCCGCCGCGCCGAGCGGGTTGAGCGGGTCGCGCACGTTGTCCCCGGCCGCGCACACGCGGACACCGGCGGCCCGGAGCGCGCGCACCGGGGCGATCGCCCGGGGAACGGGTCCGGTGAGGCGGTCCTTCGCCTGCAGGTAGAGGTTCGTCAGCGGGGCAGCGGCGACGGACACACCGGCCTCGCGCAGGTCGTCTGCGACGGGGCCGAGGGCCGTGGCATCCAGGAGTCCCAGGCTCACGCAGTGCCCCGCCATGGCCGTGGCGCCCTCCGGGAGGGGCTGTGCCCGAAGCGCCTTCGCCATCCGCCACATCGTCAGCGACGACGCGTCGAGCCGTTCGTCGGCATGGATGTCGATGCCCACGCCACGGCGCCGCGCGAGAGCGAGCAGACGGTCGAGCTCGGCATCGGGGTCGGGTGCGGTGTGGGGCGAGCCCCCGACGATGTCCGCGCCGGCGTCGAGGGCGGCCTCCACCACGTCGTCGCCGATGTCGCCCTTCGGCAGGACCACCACCTGAAGATCCATCACATCGGCGAGACGCGCGCGGACCCGGGCGAGCGCCCGCACGCAGCGCAGCGGATCGCCGGACGGGAAGATCTCCGCGTGCGTACGCACCGCGGTCACGCCGTTGCCGAGGAACATGCGCGAGAGCGCCATCGCCCGGTCGACGAAGTCGTCCTCGGCCAGGTCGCGTGCGTGCTCCTGCCACTGCCGGATGCCGGACAGGAGGTCGCCGTACGCGGGTCGGAGACGGTCGAAGACGAGCGCCTTGTCCAGGTGCGTGTGCGGTTCGGCGCCCGCGGTCACGAGGAGGGCTCCCTCGAGGTCAAGTTCTCCTCGGCCCGCGCGGCCGGCCGTCGGCGAGACGTCGTCCACCCGTCCCTGCGCCAGTCGGACGTCGACGGCCCTCCCGTCCGCGAGGGTCGCGTTTCTCAAGACCGAGGGCGAGATCTCCGACATGTCAGCCTCCGACGGGGGATTCCAGCGCCCCGGCGGGGGCGGTTAGCGTATCGTTCGAGCGGCCGCCGCCGTCGAGAGGGGACACGTGACGACGACCGAGGATCCGCTGCTCGCGGAGCAGGTGTACCAGCGACTTCAGGAGCGCGTCCTGACCGGCAGCATCCCGCCGGGAGCCGCCTTGAGCGTCCCCCGGCTGGCGACCGACCTGGGAGTGAGCCGCAGCCCCGTGCGAGAAGCCGTGCAGCAGCTCATCGCGATGGGACTGGCCGTGCACGTGCCGTACGCCGGCGCACGGGTCCGCGCCCTCGACGAGGATCTTGTCGACGACGTCTTCGAACTGCGCGAGAGCCTCGACGCCCTCGCCGCGCGCCGTGCGACGACGCGCGTGAGTCCCACCGTCATGGACGACCTCGAACACGCTGTCGCCGACGCGCACCGTGCCCGTGAGGAGGGCGCGGATGCCGCGCGCATGGCCGCGCTCGACGTACGGTTCCATGCGCTTCTGCGCGACACCGCCGGCAGCGAGCCGTTGACGATGGCGCTGGTGCGCCTCGAGGCTCTGGGGCATCTCATCTCCGCGGACATGTGGGGGAAGCCGGAGAACAGCGCCCCGGCGATCGAGGAACACGAGCAGATCCTCGCCGCGGTGCGG
>VGAV01000469.1 GCA_016870695.1 Actinomycetota bacterium
GGGGGGGGGGGGGGGGGGGGGGGGGGGGGGGGGGGGGGGCCGGGGGGGGGGGGGGGGGCCCCGGGGGGAGTGGGGGGGGGGGGGGGGGGGGGACAGGCCGGCGGCGGGGTCAGGCGTCGGTGAGGGGCAGCGAGAGGAGCTCGCGTGCGGCCGCGTGGCATCCATGGGGCGAGGGAATGCCGTAGTCGGACTCGACCACGGCGTGGAGGTCCGCGGCGAGCTGCTCGACCGAGGTGCCGTCGGCGAGAGCGGCGAGGACGGGGACGATCAGGTCGTCGTACTCGTCCTCGGGCCAGCCGGCGCCGATGTCGTGCACACCGATCGGGTCCCAGGCGTAGAGGACGGCACGGACACGCAGGGCGTTGGGCGACAGTGACCGCGGCGGCGAGGACGTCTGCATGCCTCGGAGTGTTCCCGGCCTCTCTAGGTGTGGGCTGTGCGGGGTCGATGCACCCGGTGAAGAGACGCGAAGACCCGCCGGGCGGGTGGGTGGGCGGTACCTGGGCGGCGGGGATCGTTCCACCTCGCGGCGCTCGTGCGGCGGATCTCCGGCGCGTGAGATGGAGAGCACGTGTGCCGGTGCGCGGTCCCTGCAGCGGTCCGCCCGGCCGTGACCCGGGAAGGACACCGTGCAGCCCGACGACCTCGAGAGCCCGAGCGACCGCGTCCGCGCTCGCCGTCTCGCCCGCCGTGCGACGCTGACCCGCCGCGGGCTGCTCGTCGGAGGTCTCGTCGCCGCCGGCGGCGCGGTGACCGCGTTGGTCGCGGCGACCCTGCCCGACGGGGGTTCGCCGGATGCGGCGCCGAGGGACGTGGCATCCCTCCCTGTGCCGGTGCCGACCGAGGGGACCGTCTCGCCCGCCGCGGAACCCGCCGGAGCGCAGACGCTCCTGTCCATCTGGGCGCACCCCGACGACGACATCATCTTCTCGAACCCCGGGCTGACGGCGGCGATCGCGGAGGGCGCGACCGTCCGGACGGTGTTCGTCACCGGCGGCGACGCCGGTCGCGGGCTCGACTACATGCGGTCGCGCGAGCTCGGGATCATGAAGGCCTACAACCGCATGCGCGGCAGCACCGCCGACTGGACTCCGCGGCAGATCACCCTGCTGACGGGCGCGCGCGTGACGAGGTTCGTCCCGGACGACGACCCGCGATTCTCGCTGACCATGCTGCGCCTCCCCGACGGGAACCTGGATGCCACCGGCTTCGCCGCCACCGGACGCACGGGTCTGACGCAACTTCTCGACGGCCGGGCGCCCACGCTCAGCCCGCTCGACGGAAGTCCCGCCCTCGACGTCACCCGGCTGCGGGCGGGTCTCGCGGAGCTGGTGGGGGCGGCCCGGCCGACACGGGTGTCGACGCACATCCCGCGGGGGAGTGCTTTCGCGGCCGGCGACCATCCCGACCACTCGTGCGTCGGGGAGCTCGCCCGCGGTGCGGCGCCGGCGGCAGGGGTGTCGGCGACGGCGGTGTCGTACTTCTTGGGGTACCCGTCGCAGTCGCAGCCGGTCAACGTCTCCGGCGGGCCGCTGGACGACAAGGTCGAGACCTACCGCACCTACGCGCAGGACGACCCGGTGATCCGCTGCGCCGACGCGCACGCCTGTCTCGCGCAGCGCGGCTTCGGCGAGTGGCTGCGGCGGTCGTACAGCAAGAGCGACGCCGAGCTGCAGTTGCGCTGAGCCTGCCCCGGGCCGCGGACCGGCGCGGGTCGGCGCTTTGGGGCGTCGGCCGGCGCCTTGCGGGGCGCTGTTTGTGCATTGGGGCGGTCGATGCTCGCCCCGGTGCACCAATGGCGCCCCGAACGGGAACAGGAGGGGGAGCGACCGGATCAGGCGTCGGCAGAGCGCCGCGGGACCGAGACCGACAGCCGGAACCCGCCGTCGGCGGGCGAGGCCTCGAGGTGGCCGCCCAGCAGCTCGGCGCGCTCGCGCAGACCGCGGAGGCCCGTGCCGCTCGAGGGGAGGGTCAACGCGTCCATGGTCCCGGACGAGTTGCAGACCACCACGTCGATCGTCATCGTGGTCGCGACGGCGCTCACCTCGACCCGTGCCCCCGGGGCGTGCTTGCGGGCGTTGGTGAGACCCTCCTGAACAGTGCGGTAGACGGCACGCTGCACCGCCGGAGCCAGATCGTCGGGCAGGCGCGTGCGGAGGGTGGCATCCATCCCGCTCTCCTCGACGAGACGGGGGAGGTCCGCGATCGTCGGCTGCGGCGCCTCGGACGGGGTGACCACGCCCTCGGCGCGCAGGACCCCGACCATCTGGCGGAGCTCGTCGAGCGTGCGGACGGCGAGGGACCGGATGACGCGCGCACCCTGCTGCGCCGTCGGATCGGCCGATGCGACCTGGAGCGCCCCGGCCTGCACCGCGATCAGGCTGACCTGGTGCGACACGACGTCGTGCATCTCGCGCGAGATGCGGGCGCGCTCGCCGCGGAGGACGTCCTGCTCGTCGCGACGGCGCTCGGCCTCGCGCGCGGCCGAGAGGTCGGCGAGGCGGTCGGACAGCTCGTGCCGC
>VGAV01000470.1 GCA_016870695.1 Actinomycetota bacterium
CTCCGTGCTCGCGACGCTGGCCGACGGCGCCGTGATGCGCCGCGCTCGCCGCGGCGACGAGGAGGGCATCCTCGCGTGCATCCAGGCTCTCGCGGACTACGAGCGGGAACCGGATGCCGTGGAGAACACCGCCGACATGATCGCCGAGACGCTGTTCGGCGCCGACCCGCGGGCGTTCGCGTTCGTGGTCGAGCGGGAGGGTGGCATCCGGGGCATCGCCGTGTGGTTCCTGACCTACTCGACGTGGACGGGGCGACACGGGATCTGGCTCGAGGACCTCTTCGTGTCGGCGGAGGACCGGTCGCGCGGCTACGGCGTCGCGCTCCTGTCCGCGCTCGCCGGGGAGTGCGTCGCGCAGGGGTATCCCCGTCTGGAGTGGACGGTCCTGGACTGGAACGAGCCGGCCATCGGCTTCTACCGCGCGCTCGGTGCGGAGGCGATGGATGACTGGACGACCCGGCGGGTGACCGGGGACAGGCTCCGTGCGCTGGCTGCGCGGGTGTGATGGTCGGTCGACCCGGCGCGTGACCGGGGACAGGCTCCGGGAGCTGGCTGCGCGGATGTGATGGTCGGTCGACCCGGCGACCCGGCGGCTGACGGAGGATCGACGCCCACCGCGCACCCCGGCTCAGCCCTCGGCGACGATCTCGACCTTGAACCCGTTCGCGTTCTCCAGCCAGCCGGCGTAGTGCTGCGGCCCGCCCGCATGCGGGTAGCGGTCGGCGTAGAGCGGCGTCCAGCCGTGTGCCGGCGCGTCGACCATGACGGCGTCGACGGAGGAGCGTGGTCCGCCGTCGAACGCGAGGTGGTTCACCCCGGGACGGCGGCGGTCGTGCCCCGTGTCGACGACGGTGGGGGTGGTCGTGACGGTGACGTAGGGGGTTCCCGCCGGGGCAGGGGCCCAGGTCGCGCCGCCGGGCCAGGTGGCATCCACCGTCCACCCCAGTCGCTCGAAGAGCCACGCCCACGTCGGGAGCTGGTCGGGGTGGGAGATCCAGACGTCGAGGTGGTGCAGACCGGGCATCGGTCCAGTGTGCCGGACGGGGGTCAGCGCTCCGGGTCGGCGAGCACGGCGCGCGCGGTGCGCTCGCCGGAGACGAGTGCACCCTGGATGGATGCCGTGTCGCGATGGTCCCCGGCGACGTAGCGTCCGTCGCCGAGGCGGACCGGCCGGCGCGCGCGCAGCGGCGGGTCCTGCGCGGGCAGCGCGTCGGGGATGTCGTCGCGACGCAGGAGACGCCAGGCGGCGACGTCGGCGTCCCACAGGTCGGCGAGCTGGCGGCGGACGTCGGCCTCGCTCGCGAGGCCGTCCGTCCCGGGGAGGAGGCACGTCGCGTGGACGAGGTGCTGTCCGGCCGGGGCGTAGGAGGGGACCGTGCGGGTGAGCACGGACGTGTTGACGACGGGTCCGGGGCGTCGCCGAGTTCCCCCGGCCGGGAGGAGACGCCCGTCCACGCGCAGCGCGGCATCGTCGGAGGGGGCCTCGTCCGTGGCGAACCACCACGTCTGGAGGCCGCGCGTGCGCGGGCGGGCGAGGTCGAGGCCCGCGATGGGGGCGGCGAGGCCGGTGGCGAACACGACGGTGCGGGCGAAGACGGCATCCCCTCCCTCGATCCCGACGCGCCAGGAGCGTCCCGTGCGGTGAACTTCCGTGACCCGGTGCGACAGACGGACGCCGGCTCCGGCGCGTCGTGCCGTGGCAGCGAGCTGTGCGGGCAGCGCGCCGATGCCGTCCGCGGGCAGGCCGGGGCGTCCGAGCGCGAAGCTGCGGATGAGGAGGCGCACGAACGCGTCCGACGTCTGCTGCCGGTCGTCCGCGATGACCCCCGCGAGGAACGGCTCGAGGACGCTCTCGCGGAGGGGGCCGCGGAGTCCTGCGCGGTCCCATCCTTCGGAGAGGGGACGGTCCGGGCCGCGGGTGGCGGCCTGCGGAGCGAGGATCGCGGGGGCCGCCCAGCGGGCGAGCGCGACGAGATCGCCCGGGCGCACGAGGCCGCTCCGCAGCGTCTCGATGATGCGGCCGGGGTGGCGGAGGGGGTGGGCGAGGTGCGCGATGGTGGGACGGGTCGGGGGGTTTCCGGACGACGGTTCCTGCTCAGCCGCGTCGGCGGAGCCGGCGGGGGTTCGGGAGTCCCGGGGCCGTGACGGTCCCTGCTCGGCCGCGTCGATGGAGCCGGCGGGGGTTCGGGGGTTCCCGGACGACGGTTCCTGCTTAGCCCTGTCGGTGGAGCCGCCGAGGCGGACGCCGACGGCGACCGGGAAGCGCCGCAGGTCGAGGGCGTCGATGTCCACGGCGCGCTGCACGGCGGGGTAGGCGGGGTTGAGCACGTGGAAGCCGCGGTCCAGGCGGAAGCCGTCGACGACGTCGGTGCGTTCGCGGCCACCGACGGCGTCTTCGGCCTCGAGGACGACGACGTCACGACCGGCGTCCGCGAGGAGCGTTGCGCAACGAAGGCCGGCTAGACCGGCGCCGATGACGATGGTGTCGTGCGAGCTCACGCCCCGAGCCTAGGAAAGTCGCA
>VGAV01000471.1 GCA_016870695.1 Actinomycetota bacterium
CCTGCGGCGGGGGATCGCCCGCGCGATGCTCACCGGTGAGCTGCGCACGGCGGCGGCAGCCGGCTTCGCGGTCGCGGGGCTCACGGTCACCGAGGCCACCATCTACGGGCGGTGGGGCTTCTCGCCCGCGGCCTGGGCGTCGGACGTCGTGATCGACAGCCGCCGCGCCGCGTTCACCGGCCCGGTGGCATCCGGTCGTCTCGACTTCGTGGCCCGCGAGACCCTCCCCGTGCGGCTCGAGACGCTGCACGAGCGCATCCGCGTCCAGCGTCCGGGCTCGGTCCGCGGGTGGGAGGGGCGGTGGCGCGGCATGGCCGGGCTGAACCCCGACGACAAGGAGGCCCGCAAGGTGCGCGCCGTCGCCTACACCGACGCGGCGGGGGAGGAGCGCGGCATCCTGGTGTACACGCTCGCCGAGAAGGACGGCTCCGCGTTCACGGATCACGAGCTGCGGGTGCGGATCCTGCTCGCGGACGACGACGAGGCCGTCGCGGCGCTCTGGCGCTTCGCCCTCGAGCACGACCTCGTCTCACGGGTCACGGCGAGCCTGCAGCCCGCGGTCCCGCCGGTGCAGTGGATGGTGTCCGACCGGCGCGCGGTCACCGCGACGCTCACCGACCATCACTGGCTGCGCGTGCTCGACGTGCCGCGGGCGCTCGCGGCGCGGACGTACGCGGCCGCGCTGACGACGACGATCCGCGTCGAGGACCCCCTGGGCTTCGCCGACGGCACCTGGTCGCTCCGGATCGACGACGAGGGGTCCGCGGCGGTCGTCCCCGTCGACGACGAGGCCGACGTGACCCTGTCGGTCAACGCGCTGGGCTCGCTCCTGCTCGGCGGCGTCCGCGCGACGGAGCTCGCCGTCGCGGGTCTCGTCCGCGGCGGTCCGGACACGCTCGCCGGGCTCGACGCGGCCTTCGCGCCCGCCGCGACGCCGCTGCTCGACATCTGGTACTGATCCGCCGGGTTCACGGCATCCGGCACCAGGTTCTGGAGTAGCATCCCGCCGATGTCCCACACCACGACGACCCCGCCGGTGCCGACCCGCGGCGCGGTCCTGCGCACCCGACTGCGCTCCCTCGGCGACGCGTTGCGGCGCTACGCGGCCGTCAACCCGGTCGCGCTGGCCTTCGCCGTCGTCATCCTCTCGGCGTCCGCCGCCACGGGGTCGTTGTGGGGGACGGACGCCTCGGCCTGGGGCGCCGGGCCCCTCTCCACCTTCGTGTCGGGGCGGTGGTGGACGCTCGTCACCGCCCTGGTGGTGCCGGACTCGACCGTGGACGCGCTGGCGTCGATCCTGGTCGCCGTGACGCTGCTGGCGTGGGCGGAGCGGCGTCTGGGCTCCCGGCGCACCGCCGCCCTCCTCGGCGGACTCGGCGTCCTCGGCCTGCTGACGGGCATCGGCCTGCACGCCGCGGCGTGGGGGCTCACAGACCTCCGCCCCGTCATCGCCACCGAGGTGCCCGTCCTCGATCCCACGATCACCTCGGCCGCCGTCGTCATGGCCGCGTCGGCGATGGCATCCACGCTCTGGCGACGCCGGGTGCGGCTCGTCGGCTTCGCCCTGCTCGCGCTGTTCGCGCTCTACGCGGGCGACGCGGACTCCTGGTATCGACTCATCGCGGCCACGCTCGGACTGCTGACCGGGGCGTTCCTCGCCCGCGGCAGCGCGCGGGGCTCCTGGCACCGCAGCTCGACGCGCGAGACGCGGACCCTCCTCGCGCTGCTGACGACCGTCGTGGGGCTGGGGCCGCTGGTCGCCCTCGTCAGCGGTGGGGGGCGCGGTCCGCTGTCGCTCGTGGTCGACGCCTACACGCAGTTCGACGAGGCGCTCATCGAGCAGTGCGACCAGCTGTCGTCATCGGCGTGCGACGAGCAGTTCGCGCTCCTCATGACCCGGGGCGTGGGCCCCGCCCTGCTGGCCGTGACGCCGCTCGTGCTGCTGCTCATCGCCGCCTGGGGCCTGCGGCAGGGACGGCGCGCGGCCCTCGTGCTGGCGGTCTCGGTGCTCGTGGCATCCGCGGTCCTCCCCGTCGTGTCGCTGCTCGACGGCCGCCTGGTCATCGACCCGTGGGTCGACGGCAGCGGTGCCGAGTACGTGCTGTGGGCGCTGGCGTCGATCGTCATCCCGCTCGCCCTGGCGGCCGCGCTGCTCGTCGCCCGCGAGCGGTTCCGGATCCGGGCGACGGCCCGGGCGGCCCGGACGGTCGCTGTCGTCGTGGGGGCGGCGTTCGTCGTCTGCGGCGCGGCCTTCTTCGTCGTCGAGGAGGTCAACCGCCGGGAGTTCGACCGCGACCTCGGCGTCCTCGACCTGCTCGGCCTCACGGTGCGCCGCTTCATCCCGCCCGTCTTCCTCCACCCGCCGGGGTCATCCCCGTTCCCGCACCACGGCCCGGCGCTGTTCGTCTACCAGTGGGTGGGCGTGCTGTTCTGGGCGATCGTCTGCGCGGCGCTGCTGTGGCTGTTCCGCAAGGTGCAGCGGCCGGATGCGGGGGACGAGCGCCTGTACCGCGACCTGCTG
>VGAV01000472.1 GCA_016870695.1 Actinomycetota bacterium
CCCGCAGCTGGACCCGGCCATGATCGCGACGGGCCGACGCCACGGCGTGGTCACCATCGGCGGCGCGCTGACCCCCACGGAGATCGTGCAGACGCTCCGGGCGGGAGCCGACCTCGTCAAGCTCTTCCCCACCGAGATCGCCGGGCCCGACTATCTGCGCGCCGTCCGCGCGCCGCTCGCCTCGGCGCCGATCATCCCCGCCGGCGGGGTCATGGTCGACACCGTCGGACGCTGGTTCGCGGCGGGAGCCGTCGCCGTGGGAGTGGGCAGCGCCGTCACGAAAGCCGGGAGCGCGGGCGACGTCACGCGCGCCGCACGCGAGATGCTCGCCGCCGTCGCCGCGGCACGCCGATCGCCGGTGACCGCTCCGCACCGCGAGGAGGCCTGACGTGACGACGACCGCCCTCCTCCCGGGTCTGACCCGCGAGGAGAGGAGAAGTGTCCGCATCCGCTGGGTGCTCGTCGGGTTCCTGCTCCTCGGCGGGATCGTGAACTATCTGGACCGGTCCACGCTGAGCGTGGCGAACACCACGATCGCCGTGGAGTTCGGCCTCGACCCCCTCGAGATGGGGCTGCTGCTCGCCGCGTTCTCGTGGCCGTACGCCCTGGCCAACCTCCCGGCGGGGTACCTCGTCGACCGCCTCGGCCCCCGGCGGATGTTCGCCGGCGCGGCGACCGCGTGGTCGCTCGTCGCCGTGGTGACGGCGGCGGCGCAGTCGTTCGGCGTCCTCTACGCCTGCCGGGTCGCTCTCGGCATCGCCGAGGCACCGTTCTTCACATCCGCCCTCGCCGTCAACCAGCGGTGGTTCCGCAGCTCCGAACGGGCCCTGCCGATCGCGCTCGTCAACACCGGCTCCCAGATCGCGAACGCCATCGCCCCGCCCCTGCTGACGTTCCTCCTGCTGACGCTGAGCTGGCGGGGCATGTTCGTCGTGGTCGGAGCCGTCGGCATCGTCGTCGCCCTCGTCTGGCTGCGCATCTACCGCGACCCCACGCTCGCCCAGCGGGCCGTCCTCGCGGGGCTGTCGACCGCGCCCGCCACCGGCCCCGAGCCGGTCGCCCCGGCCGGAGCCTCCGATCCGGCGTCCGGTGCGACCCCCGAGTCAGCGCGTGCAGGATGGACGCGTCTGCTGAGGCAGCCCAACACCTGGTTCATGGTGCTCGGTGCGTTCGGCATCTTCTACACCTCATGGGTGTACCTCACGTGGCTGCCCAGCTACCTGCAGACCGCACGCGGCTTCAGCCTGACGACCAGCGGCTGGCTGGCCGCCGTCCCGTTCCTCTGCGGCGTCGCGGGCGTCCTCGTCGGCGGCGCGGTGTCGAACCTGCTGATCCTCCGCGGTGTGCCGACGCTGACGGCCCGCCGCATCCCGATCGTGGGCGGCGCCGTGCTGGCGGCCGCGGCGGTCCTGCCGGTCGCCTTCGTGGACGACACCGCCGTCGCGATCGGCCTTCTCTCGCTCGGCTACTTCGCCGCGCAGGTGCCCGTCGGGTGCCTCTGGACCCTCGCCGCGGACATCGCCCCGCCCGCACAGGTCGCCTCCCTCGGCGCCATCCAGAATTTCGGCGGCTTCCTCGGCGCGGCGCTCGCGCCCGTGGTGACGGGAGCGATCCTGAACGCCACCGGCGGGAGCTTCGCGGGGGTGTTCGTCGTGGGCGGGGTCCTGCTGCTGGTCGGCGCCGTCGCCTACGGCGTCTTCGTGCGCGACCGGTCGGCTGCGGAGTCGCCAGGAGGAGAAGCGTGAGCCCGCGGCTGTACGTCGTCGTGGGCTGCGCGGGAAGCGGAAAGTCCACGGTCGCGGAAGCCATCGCCCGGACCCGACGGGCCGCCTACCTCGACAAGGACGCCGTCGCGGACGAGTTCACGACCGCCCTGCTGCGGGCGGTCGGCACCGACCCGCACGGCCGGGAGGACAACGCGTACTACCAGCAGGTCGTCATGGACGTCGAGTACGCCACCCTCCTGCGCGTCGCCTCCGGCGTCCTCGGCGTCGGCCTGGACGTCGTGCTGGACGCACCGTTCGGGCGGTACCTCTCCCAGCCCGACTTCCTGGAGCGGACCGCCGGGGAGCACGACTGGCCGGATGACCTCGCGGTCGTCGTGGTGCGCGTCACGGCCGACGAGCGGCTGGTCCGCGAGCGCATCACCGCGCGCGGGCTCGACCGCGACGCGTGGAAGCTGGCGCACTGGGACCGGTTCTGGGCGTCGGCGCAGGCGGTCGAGTGCCGGTGGCGGGGCGCACGTCAGGTGCTCATCGACAACGGCGACCGCCCCGTCGATCCCGTCGTCATCGAGCGGACCCTCGCCGACGCGATGGCGCGGCCGCTGTCCCTCCCCGCGGCGGCCGCCCGGGCGGATGCGGATCGTGACCGTGCCGCAGGGGTTCCGGATGTTGGAGGAGCGCCGTAGGGTTCCCGAAAGCCGACGCGAGCCCCGGCTCGCCTCACGGAGGGAGCAGCCCAGATGAAATTCCTCATGCTGGTCGTGGTCGACCCCGACAACGACGGCACCGAGGCCCCC
>VGAV01000473.1 GCA_016870695.1 Actinomycetota bacterium
CTACTTCGCGCCGGTGATGCAGCCCACCCTCGACCGCGGCGTCGAGAACCTCGTCGTCGCCGCCCGGGAGTTCCTGGCCTGATCGCCCCGGATGGATGCCACCCCGTGGCATCCATCCCCTCCCCTGTCGTGCGGGCCGGTCCGCCGCTGCCGCCGCCGCCGTCCTGCGGAGTCCAGGCCCGACACGCCGCCACACCGGCCCCACCACCCGGCGTGTCGACCGAAACTCCGCGCGACGGAAACCGCCCCGCCCACCCCGGCGCTCTCGACGTGAATCGCGAACCGTGTGAGGGTGGAGGTTCGCCCGCCCCCTTCCGCCGGAGGACGCCGTGACCACCACCACCGAGAGCACCACACCGCTGCTGCCCGGTTCGGCGATCATCGTCGGCATCCGCTCACTCCTGATCTGGGCCATCGTCGCCTCCGCCCTGCTGGCGACCTTCCTGCGCGGCACGCACGCGAGCTGCTCCGGCGGGCTCACGCCTGACGGCCGGGGCTTCCTCGGCCCCGACGGTGCCCCGACCGACGTCGAGCCGCGATGCGGCATGGTGACCCTCAGCCCCAGCCCGCTCCTCTTCCTGCTGCTCGCGCTGATCGTGATCGGCACGATCACGCGCATCCTCCGCCGGGCCGAGGACGAGGACCACGCGTTCCGCATCCTCAACAACGCCCGGATGGCGATCATCGTCCTCAGCCTGGTCGCGCTGGCCGTCGGCTGGATCGCGATCATGACGCTCCGCGTCGACGACTGGAGCTCATACTCGCTGTTCTCGCCGCTGCCGTTCGGCCAGTTCGACGTGGACACCTCGCTCTACACCGAGAGATGAGGGATGGATGCCACCCCGTGGCATCCACCCCCTCCCACCGTCCTGCGGAGTCCAGGCCCGACACGCCGCCACACCGGCCCGACCACCCGGCGTGTCGACCGAAACTCCGCACGACGGCCCCCGCCCCACCCCGGCGAGGCGCGGGGACGGTGGAGTGGATCGGTGGCGGATTTCCACCCCCTCGTCGCCCCGTTTCGACGGCTCTACGGTGAGTCCGTGACGTTCAACGACAATGCCCGCGTCGGCGGGAACTCCGCACGCCGCCGGGGCGGCACCGTCGCCGCCGTCGGCGGTGGCGCCATCGGCCTCGGCGGGATCGCGGTTTTGCTCATCTCGCTCTTCACCGGCACCGACCTCACGGGCCTCCTCGGCGACGGCGGAGGGCAGGCGGGCCCGCAGAGCGGGGGCGAGGCGATCGCCAACTGCGACACCGGCAGCGACGCGAACCGCAGCGACGACTGCCGGCTCGCCGCGGCTTCGCTCAACATCGACCAGTTCTGGCAGCAGCGTCTCGAGGGGTACCGCGAACCGCAGCTGATCATCGTCGACGGCGCCACGCCGACGTCGTGCGGTACGGCCTCCAACGCGACCGGTCCGTTCTACTGCCCGCCCGACGAGACCGTGTACGTCGACCCGACCTTCTTCGCCCTCCTGCGCGAGCAGTACGACACCACCGCGGGGCCGCTGGCTCAGCTCTACGTCCTCGCCCACGAGTACGGTCATCACGTCCAGCAGCTGACGGGCGTCTTCGACCAGTACCCGCGCGACGGCAGCGGCCCGGCCAGCAACGGCGTGCGGACCGAGCTGCAGGCCGACTGCTTCGCCGGCGCGTGGGTGGCCGCGGCCGAGGAGCAGGTCGACGAGGCCGGCACACCGTACCTGCAGACCCCGACCGCCCAGCAGATCAGCGACGCCCTCGGCGCCGCCGCCGCCGTGGGCGACGACCACATCCAGGAGGAGGCGGGCCGCCCGATCACCCCCGAGAGCTGGACCCACGGTTCCAGCGAGCAGCGTCAGCGCTGGTTCGACGAGGGACGCGCGGGCGGCGTGAACGCCTGCGACACGCTGACGATCCCGGCCGCGAGCCTCTGACCGCAGTCGTCTCGGGAGGATGGATGCCACCTCGGTGGCATCCCTCCCCCGTGCTCACACGCGACTCGGGGAGTCCACCGTCGCCGCGCGGTCGTCGACGAGTCGGCGCCGTCCTATCCAGCCCAGCAGCCCTCGACCGTCGGGCCAGACGGGCAGCAGAACGAGGAGCGCGAGCGCGAGCGCGAGGCCGATCACGGCGGTCGGCAGCCCGAGTGCCAGGAGGAGGCTGACCCCGCCCACCCCCAGCACGAATCTCAGCGGGCGGGCGAGCCAGGCCGGCAGAAGACCGTCGGTGTAGCGGACGCGGGTGGCGAGGTCGCCGATCGATCGTCCCGTCGCGAGGACGACGAGGAGCCAGAGCACGACGGGCGCGCTGATGCTGAGGATCCCCGCCACAGCGTGCCCTCGACCGGACTCCGGGAACACCGTCTTGAAGACCATCTCGGCGGTGACCCACGCGGCCAGCGATACGAGCGAGAAGCCGAGCACGTCGCACACGATGCCGAGGAACCGTCGACGGCGGGTGACCGGGCGGGGCACGTCGGCGTCGGCGGGGCGCTCGGCCCCGCGGTGCTCGGCGGGGACGATGAGGGCGATGGCC
>VGAV01000474.1 GCA_016870695.1 Actinomycetota bacterium
GCCCTGCGCGACGGCCTCGCCCCCTTCGCCGCTTCGCCGCGGGACTGACCACAAGGCGGTCGGGGGAGGGGATGCCGGGAGGGGAGGAGCTCCGCGCGCGTCATGGCCCTCCCGTGGCGACTTCTCTTCCCTCCGGCGACGCCGGGTCACGGTTCGCGTTGGCGGTCGGGGGAGGGGATGCCGAGAGGGGAGCAGCCCCGCGCGGGTTCTCGCCCTCCGGTCGCTTCATCTCCTCCCTCCAGCCCCGTGCCGTCGCACATTCGTGCGCCCGGGGCGAACCCGGGGCCGATGTCGGAGGCCCGACCTAGACTTGACGGGTGCCCATCGTTCCTGTCTCCTCGCCCGGAAATACCAGCGGAAAGCTCAGCGTCCGCGGTGCCCGCGTACACAACCTGAAGAACGTCGACCTCGACATCCCGCGCGACTCGCTCGTCGTGTTCACGGGCCTGTCGGGCTCGGGCAAGTCCAGCCTCGCCTTCGACACGATCTTCGCCGAGGGCCAGCGCCGGTACGTCGAGTCCCTCAGCGCCTACGCCCGGCAGTTCCTCGGACAGGTCGACCGGCCCGACGTCGACTTCATCGAGGGCCTCAGCCCGGCGGTGTCCATCGACCAGAAGTCGACGAACCGCAACCCCCGCTCGACGGTCGGCACCATCACCGAGATCCACGACTACATGCGTCTGCTGTGGGCGCGCATCGGCGTGCCCCACTGTCCGGAGTGCGGCGCCCGCATCCAGCGCCAGACGGTCCAGCAGATCGCCGACCAGCTCATGGAGCTGCCCGAGCGCACCCGCTACCAGATCGTCGCGCCCGTCGTCACGCAGAAGAAGGGCGAGTTCGTCGACCTCTTCAAGGAGCTGAGCGCCAAGGGCTACGCGCGCGCGGTCGTCGACGGCGAGCTCATCCAGTTGGCCGAGCCGCCGACTCTGAAGAAGAGCTACAAGCACGACATCGCCGTGGTCGTCGACCGCCTCCTCGCCACCGGCGACAACCTGTCCCGCGTGACCGACTCGGTCGAGACCGCGCTGGGGCTGGCCGGCGGGATCATGCAGGTCAACTTCGTCGACGAGGAGGGGGATGCCGCCTGGCAGTCCTTCTCCGAGAAGCTCGCCTGCCCCAACGGTCACCCGCTGCAGCTCACCGAGATCGAGCCGCGCACCTTCTCCTTCAACGCCCCGTTCGGTGCGTGCCCCGTCTGCTCGGGCCTCGGCACGCGCATGTCGGTCGATGTGGATCTCATGCTCGGCGACGAGGAGCTGTCGATCCGCGACGGCGCGATCCTGCCGTGGACGACCCAGGGCAAGGGCCTGTTCCAGTACTACGAGCGCCTCCTCGAGGGTCTCGCTCGCGACCTCGACTTCTCGCTCGACACCCCGTGGAACCAGCTCCCGCGCGACGTGCAGAACGCGGTCCTGCGCGGCGAGAACTACAAGGTCACCGTCAAGTGGAAGAACCGCTACGGCCGCGAGATGCGGTATTCGTCCGGCTTCGAGGGCGTCGTCCCCTACATCGAGCGGCAGTATCTGCAGGCCGAGTCCGACGCCCAGCGGCAGCGCTGGTCGGAGTACCTCCGCGAGGTCCCGTGCGCCGTCTGTGACGGCGACCGCCTCAAGCCCGAGGTGCTCGCGGTGCTCGTCGACGACACCTCGATCGCGGCGGCCTCGCGCATGAGCCTCGCCGACGCACGGGAGTTCTTCTCCCAGCTCACGCTGACCGAGCGCGAGGCCACGATCGCCGCGGCGGTGCTGCGTGAGATCCGCGCCCGTCTCGACTTCCTCCTGCAGGTCGGCCTGAACTACCTCAGCCTCGGTCGCGCGGCGGGCACCCTGTCCGGCGGCGAGGCGCAGCGCATCCGCCTCGCGACGCAGATCGGCTCCGGCCTGACCGGCGTGCTCTACGTGCTCGACGAACCGTCCATCGGTCTGCACCAGCGCGACAACCGTCGTCTCATTCAGACGCTCGAGACCCTCCGCGACCTCGGCAACACCCTCATCGTCGTCGAGCACGACGAGGAGACCATCCACGCCGCCGACTGGGTCGTCGACATCGGTCCGCGAGCGGGCGTGGACGGCGGCAACGTCGTGCACTCCGGGCCCCTGTCCGAGCTGCTCGACGACGACCGGTCGCTCACCGGCGCGTACCTCTCCGGTCGCCGCTCCATCGAGGCGCCGAAGAAGCGAAGGAAGATCGACAAGAAGCGTCAGGTGAGCGTCGTCGGCGCCCGCGAGAACAACCTGAAGAACGTGACCGCCGACTTCCCGCTGGGGGTGCTGACGTCCGTGACCGGCGTCAGCGGATCCGGCAAGTCGACGCTCGTCAACGGCATCCTGTACGAGGTGCTCGCCTCGAAGCTCAACGGCGCTCGTCGCGTCCCCGGCAAGCACACCCGCGTCACCGGCCTCGACAACCTCGACAAGGTGGTGCACGTCGACCAGGCGCCCATCGGCCGCACCCCGCGCTCGAACCCCGCCACGTACACGGGCGTGTTCGACCGCATCCGCACCCTCTTC
>VGAV01000475.1 GCA_016870695.1 Actinomycetota bacterium
CCACGCGTATCCCGTGCACACGCACGACGACTGGGCACTGCTCCTGGTCGACCGGGGCGCGGTGGCCTACGGGCTCGACAAGGCCGCGCACCTCGCCACGGCTGAGGGCCTGACGGTTCTGCCTCCAGGCGTCCCGCACGACGGTCGTCCCGCCCGCGCCGGCGAGGGGTACGGCAAACGGGTGCTGTATCTCCGGAACGACTGGATGCCGGATGCCACCGCCTCCCGCCTCGTCCGCAGCCCCACGGTCGCCGACCCGGGCGCGTTGGCGGCGATGCGTCGCGTCCACGCCGCCCTGCGGCATCCGGGGGACGAGATGGCGGCGGAGCACTGGCTGCTCGCCGTGCGCACGGCGCTGCTCGCTCACGCCGGAGCCACGCCTTCCGCGACGGCGGACGCGCCGCTCGCCCGGCGCCTGCGCGCCCTCCTCGACGACCGGCACACCGCCCCGGTGCGCATCTCCGACGCCGCTGCCGAGCTCGGCGCCCACCCGAGTCACCTCGTGCGCGTCTTCTCGCAGACCTACGGCATCGCCCCGCACCGCTACCTCGTCGCACGGCGCGTGGAGGCTGCCCGTCGCCTCCTGATCGATGGATGCCGCCCGGCCGACGCCGCAGTCCTCGCGGGCTTCCACGATCAGGCGCATCTCACCCGGCACTTCCGTCGGGTGCTGGGCGTGACCCCCGCGGTGTTCGCCCGCGCGTGAGTGCGGTCGGCGCCCGGCGCTTTTCGACCTGCGCCGTCCGTCACCGCCGCGCGACCCCCGGGCAGCAGCGGGCCGGGTGCTCACCGCCGCGCGGCGGCTCCGTCCGCGACAGCGCCCCCGGTGGACAGCGGCTGGTCGCGCCGCAGGGTCTCGGGCAGCGCGCTGATGCCGACGACGCCGATGATGCTCAGGCCGACGAGGTAGCCCGCGACGAGCCAGGGCGTGCCGCCGGTCAGGCCGACGAGCGCCGTCGCGACGAGAGGCGCCGTGCCGCCGACGAGGGCCGCGGGGATCTCGCGCGAGATCGCGATGCCGCTCCACCGCATGCGGGTGGGGAACAGCTCGGCGAGCATGGCCGCGCTCACGCCGATCGTCGCGCCCTGGACGATTGCCAGGCCCAGGACGAGACCGACGGCGACGAGGAACGAGCTCTCGGTCTGGAACAGCAGGAACATCGGGAAGGCGAACACGATCGCGAACACCGCCGCTCCCAGCAGGACGGGCTTGCGGCCGATGCGGTCGGCGAGGAGCCCGAAGCCCAGGGTCGCCGGGATGGTTATCAGCTCCGCGACGATGAGGCCGATGAGCGCATGCGTGGGGTTCACCGTGAGCGTCCCCGTCGTGTACGAGATCGAGAACGTCTGCACGATGTAGACCCAGGGCAGCGCGAAGACGAAGAACGCCATGCCGGCCAGCAGCGTCCGCCAGTGCGAGCGCACCGCCGTGGCCAGCGGCGCCCGCGACACCTCGCCCTGACGTTCGGCGGCGGCGAAGGCCGCCGTCTCGGTGACGCGCAGACGGAAGTACAGCGCGAACGCGACGATCACGATGCTGGCGACGAAGGGGATGCGCCACCCCCACGCCTGGAACTGCTCCAGCGGCAGCAGGCTGATGAGCGCGAACGTTGCGGTCGCGAGCGCCATGCCGAGGTAGACGGACGCCCCGGGGAAGCCGGCGACGAACGCGCGGTTCCGGGTCTCGGACGACTCGCTGGCCATCGTCATGGCCCCCGCGAACTCCGCGCCCGCGCCCGCCCCCTGGAACAGCCGCAGCACGATGAGCAGGATCGGCGCCCATGCGCCGATGTTCTCCGCGGTGGGCAGCAGACCGATGAGCGTGGTGGCGATGCCCATCATCAGCAGGGTCGCCAGCAGCGTCCCCTTGCGGCCGATGCGGTCGCCGAAATGCGCGAAGACGAGTCCGCCGATCGGGCGCGCCCCGAAGCCGACGGCGAACGTGGCGAAGGCGCCGAGGAGACCCGCGAACTGCCCGCCTCCCGGGAAGAAGAGGGGAGCGAAGACGAGGGCGGATGCCAAGCCGTACAACGTGAAGTCGTACCATTCGATCACCGTGCCGACCGAGCTGCCGATGACGGCTCGGCGGCGCTGCGCGCGGGGGTTCAGGTCTCGACGGTCGATGTCGTCGGCGATGTCCATGGCCAGGCACTCCTTCGTGTCGGTGGCGTTCCTCCCCAGGCTAGGAAGGGCCGTCCCGATATCGGATGTGCTCCTGGCCCACCATCGCGGCGCCCGGATGGTGCCCGCGCACAGCGCCCCCGGCTCACTCGTAGCGGAGCGACTCCACCGGATCGGCCCGCGCGGCCCGCGCGGCCGGCAGCGTCCCCGCGAGGAACGCGATCGCCATGACCGCCAGCGTCGTCAGCACGATCGACACCGGGTCGAAGGCGATCAGCTGCAGGCCCGGCAGGTCGCTGAGGAGCGTGGATGCCAGCTGCGCGCTGACCGCGGTCCCGACCACGATCGCGACGACGGCGCCGATCGCGCTGCCCA
>VGAV01000476.1 GCA_016870695.1 Actinomycetota bacterium
GGGGGGGGTGGGGGGGGTGTCGCCCGGGGGATACGGGTCCCGGCATCCCCGCACCCCGGGGTGGGGGGTGCTGCCCGGGCATGCCGGCCCCGGCATCCCCGCACCACCCCGGGGGCGCCGGGGGCGGAAGGGATGCCACGGCCCCGGCCCGCGTCATCCCGCCGCCTAGGCTGGATCGGTGGACACCGCCGAGCTCACCGCCCTGCTCACCCCCGAGGGGCTGCGCCTGCTGGACGAGCTGGACCCCGTCCGCTCGACGGACGACGCCGCCCGCGCGGTCTCGCGCCTCCGGGCGGCCGGCCACTCCCTCTCCCTCGTCTCGGCCGTCGTGGGGCAGGCCTCCCTCCGCGTCCGCGCGGCGGCGAAGTTCGGCCCCTTCGCGGACCGCATGCTCTTCACCCGCGCGGGCCTCGAGCAGGCCACGCGTCTGCCCATCGCCGCTCGTCACGCGGGACGGTTCCGCGCAGCGGGGATGGCATCCGTCGCCGACCTGGGATGCGGGATCGGCGGCGACGCGCTCGGCATGGCCGGGCTCGGCCTGCGCGTGCACGCCGTCGACGCCGACGAGGTCACCGCCGCGATCGCCGCGTACAACCTCGCCCCCTTCGGGGACGCCGTGACCGTCGCGCAGGCGCGCGCCGAGGAGGTCGACCTGGCGGGGACGGATGCCGTGTGGCTCGACCCCGCGCGGCGGACGGCGGGGCACTCCGAGACGCGCCGGGTGTCGGCGGACGAGTGGTCGCCCTCTCTGGACTGGGTCTTCGGCCTGCTCGGGAGCATGCCCGGGGGTGTCAAGCTCGGACCGGGCTTCGACCGCGACCGGATTCCCGCCGACGTCGAGGCGCAGTGGGTGAGCGCGGACGGGTCCACGATCGAGCTGGTGCTGTGGTCGAAGGAGCTCGCCCGCCCGGGCGTGCGCCGGGCGGCGCTCGTCGTCCGGGGCGACGAGGCGTGGGAGCTCACGGCACCGGACGACTCCCCCGACGTCGAGCAGCGCGAGCGGGGCGCCTACGTCCACGAGCCCGACGGCGCGGTCATCCGGGCCCGGCTGATCGGCGAGGTGGCCCGGTCCCTGGACGCCGGCATGCTGGCGCCCGGAATTGCCTACCTGACCTCGGATGCCGCTGTCACGAGCCCCTTCGTCTCGTCGTTCCGGGTGCGCGAGGAGCTGCCCGCCGACCCGAAGAAGCTCGCCCAGGCCCTCCGGGCGCGCGGCATCGGGACGCTGGAGATCAAGAAGCGCGGTGTCGACGTCGACCCCGCGGTGCTGCGCAAGAAGCTATCGCTCAAGGGCGACGAGTCGGCGACCCTCCTCCTGACCCGCGTCGGCTCGCGCCGTCTGGCGCTCCTGGCCGACCGCGTCACCGCGGCCTCCGCCTGAGCGTCCGAGCGCGGCGGGCGCCTACGCGCGCAGCGCGTCGAGCTGCGGCAGGGTCCACAGCAGCCAGCCGGCGCTGTAGACGATCGCGAGCAGCCCCAGGGCGAGCGCCCACCCCGCGACCAGCCGGCTGTCGTGCCGGCGCCGCAGCGAGACCAGCGCGAGCACGACCGCGACGACGCCGAGCGGCAGCAGCCACCCCACGAACACCGCGGCGACGAGCGCGACGATCGCGGTGCCCAGCGCCCAGGGCGCGACGGATCGGCGCTTCGGCGGCGCAGCCGGGAGCCACTCCCCCGCGACGAGGTGTGGCCCGAAGGCGGCCATCTCGAGCTGCGCGGTCGGCAGGCGACCGTCGTCCTCGTCCTCGACGAGTGGGTTCCGGTTCTCCCCGGCGCCGCCCCCGGCCGGACTCGCCGCGGGTCCGGCCCACGCCGGCATCGGCGGGAGGGGCGGGACGGCCCCGTCGGCGGCGCGGCGCTCCCGCCGTGAGGGCGGCTCCTGCGTGCTCACGGGGCACCGCCGGACAGGTCCGCCGCCCCGGCGCCGGTCGCCACCGCGGCACTCGCACCCCCGCGGGAGTGAATGGGGTCCGGGATGCCGGAGGGGGTGGCATCCATCTCCCTCGACGGGAACGGGGCGTCGGGGTCCTCCGCGACCTGGATCTCCGTGACGGGGAGGGTCGAGTCCGCCCCGAAGGCCAGCGTGGAGGGACGGCGGCCCGAGGTGATGAGCTCGGCGGCGAGCGCGGCGATCATCGCACCGTTGTCGGTGCACAGGCGCAGCGGCGGGATGCGCACCGCGACCCCGGCCGCCGCGGCGCGCTCCAGGGCGACGTCGCGCAGGCGCTTGTTCGCGATGACGCCGCCGCCGAGGAGCAGACGCGGCACGCCGTGGCGGGCGCAGGCGTCGAGGGCCTTCGTGACGAGGACGTCGACGACGGCCTCCCGGAACGATGCGGCGACGTCGGCCACGGGCACGGGCTGCCCGGCCGCCTCGTGCTGCTCGACCCAGCGGGCGACCGCGGTCTTGAGGCCCGAGAACGAGAAGTCGTAGCGGTGCGACGCCATGTCCGACGCCCGCGACAGGCCCCGCGGAAAGCGGATCGCC
>VGAV01000477.1 GCA_016870695.1 Actinomycetota bacterium
CAGCGGGACGGTGGCATCCAATCTCCGTTTCGGTCGGGAGGAGGCGACCGACGAGGAGCTCTGGCGGGCGCTCGAGATCGCGCAGGGTCGGGACTTCGTGGAACGGATGGAAGGCGGGCTCGACGCGCGGATCGCGCAGGGCGGCACGAACGTGTCAGGCGGTCAGCGGCAGCGTCTCGCCATCGCCCGCGCGATCGTCCACCGTCCCCGGGTGCTCGTCTTCGACGACTCCTTCTCGGCACTCGACCTCACCACCGACGCCCGCCTGCGGCAGGCGCTGTGGTCCGAGCTGCCGGAGGTGACGAAGATCGTCGTGGCGCAGCGCGTCTCCACGATCGTCGACGCCGACCGCATCGTCGTCCTCGAGGACGGGCGGATGGCCGGGCTCGGCACCCACGAGGAGCTGCTGCGCACCAGCCCGACCTACCGCGAGATCGTCGAGTCGCAGTTGGGGGTGGAGGCGTGAGCACCACGGACACCCTCACCGAGGAGGAGCGCGCCGAGCTCGAGCTGGCCGAGGAGGCCCGCCGCACCTCCGGCGACTGGGACAGCGTCGCGCCCGGCAAGGCGTCGGACTTCGGCGCGAGTTTCGGGCGGATGATCGGCCTGCTGCGGCCCTACGCGTGGACGTTCGCCCTGGTCTCCGCCCTGGGAGCGCTCGGCGTCGTCCTCGCCGTCCTCGCGCCCCGCGTGCTCGGCAACGCCACGAACATCATCTTCGAGGGCGTCGTCTCGCGCGGCCTGGCGGAGCAGTTCCCGGCGGGGACGTCGAAGGACGCCGTCCTCGAGGCCCTGCGCACCGCCGGCCAGACCGACATCGCCAACATCGTCGGTGCCATGGACAGCTTCCAGGTCGGCGCCGGCGTCGACTTCGATGCCCTGCGCGTCACGATCGTGACGGTGCTCGCGATCTACGTCGGCTCCTCGTTGCTGTCGTGGGTGCAGGGGTACGTCATCAACGTCATCATGGTCCGCACGATGTGGCGCCTGCGCGAGTCGGTCGAGGCGAAGATCAACCGCCTGCCGCTGTCCTACTTCGACCGCGTCCAGCGCGGCGAGCTCATCTCGCGGGTGACGAACGACATCGACAACATCACCCAGACCATGCAGCAGTCGCTCTCGAGCGCGCTCACCTCGGTGCTGACGGTCGTCGGCGTGCTCATCATGATGTTCACCATCTCGTGGCAGCTCGCGCTGGTCGCGCTGGTCTCGCTGCCCCTCATGGCCGTGATCTTCGGTGTCATCGGCCCGAAGTCGCAGAAGGCGTTCGGCGAGCAGTGGAAGAAGGTCGGCCGCCTGAACGCCCGCGTCGAGGAGTCGTTCTCCGGTCACGCGCTGGTCAAGGTCTACGGGCGCGAGCGCGATGCGCGCGACAAGTTCGAGGTCGAGAACGAGGAGCTGTACCAGGCCAGCTTCCGGGCGCAGTTCCTGTCGGGGATGATCATGCCCGGCATGATGTTCGTCGGGAACCTGACCTACGTCGGCATCGCCGTCCTCGGCGGACTGATGGTCGCCGGCGGGCAGATCCGACTCGGCGACGTCCAGGCCTTCATCCAGTACTCGCAGCAGTTCACCCAGCCGCTGTCGCAGCTGGGGGGCATGGCCGCGGTCGTCCAGTCCGGCACGGCATCCGCCGAGCGCGTCTTCGCGCTGCTCGACGCGGAGGAGCAGGAACCGGATGCCGCCGACGCCCCCGGCCCCGCCGAAGGCCGCGGCGTCATCGAGTTCGAGAACGTCCGCTTCGCCTACACCCCCGACCGGCCGCTCATCACCGACCTCTCGTTCCGGGTCGAGCCGGGGCAGACGGTCGCGATCGTCGGACCCACGGGAGCCGGCAAGACGACCCTGGTCAACCTCATCATGCGGTTCTACGAGCTCGACGGCGGACGCATCCTGCTGGACGGGCAGGACATCGCCGACATGCGCCGCGACGACGTCCGCTCGCGCACCGGCATGGTGCTGCAGGACCCGTGGCTGTTCGCCGGCTCGATCCGCGAGAACATCCGCTACGGCCGGTCCACCGCCACCGACGAGGAGATCCACGAGGCCGCAGCCGCCACGCGCGTCGACCAGTTCGTGCACTCCCTCCCCGACGGGTACGACACCGTGCTCGACGAGGACGCCGCGAACGTCTCCGCCGGCGAGAAGCAGCTCATCACGATCGCGCGGGCCTTCGTCGCGCGTCCGTCCGTGCTCATCCTCGACGAGGCCACCTCGTCCGTCGACACCCGCACCGAGCTGCTGCTGCAGCAGGCGATGGCCGCCCTGCGCGAGGGGCGGACGTCGTTCGTCATCGCCCACCGCCTGTCCACGATCCGGGACGCCGACCTCATCCTCGTGATGGAGCACGGCGACATCGTCGAGAAGGGCACCCACGACGAGCTCATCGACCGCCGCGGAGCGTACTGGCGGCTCTACCAGTCGCAGTTCGAGAAGGCCGCGGCCGAATCCGACGCGGACGCGGACGGTGTCGAGCCGGAGCGTCCC
>VGAV01000478.1 GCA_016870695.1 Actinomycetota bacterium
CGCACCGGAGGGGCAGGACGAGATCGCCCGGGGCAACCGCCTCTCGGCGGGGACGGCGCTCGATCAGCGCGACCGCCTCGACGCCGTGGGCGCGACCGCCCGCGGCGACCTGTGGCGCGTGACGGGCGAGGTGCAGCCCCGCGCGGCCCTCGGCGGCGACGACGCGGTCATCGCGCGCGTGATCGCCCTGTCCGCCCTCGCGGTCCTCGTGATCGCCCTCCTGCTGGCCGTGCCCACCGCCGCCTCCCGCCGGGTGGCCCGCCGTACGCCGCGCGTGGTCGGCCCGACCCCGGGAGCACAGCGATGAGCACCAATCGCCGTCTCGTCCGACTGGCCACCACCAGCGCCCGCGTCATCGCCGGGACGGCCGTGGCGACCGCCGCGGTCGTCGGCACGGTCGTCGCCATCGCGGCGCCCTGGCCCGTCGTGGCCTCCGACCCGGTCAGCGTCGAGGCCCTGCCGACGCCGTCCGACACCGTCCTCGCCTGCAGCGGTCCGATCCTCGCGCTCGGCCGCACCATCGAGCAGGCCGGGGCGCTCAGCGTCGCGGCGGCGCCCGACGTGGTCAGCGGCGGCGCGTCCCAGGTCGAGGCGTTCACCCTGTCGGGCGACGCCGGGGCGGACACCCCCGCCTTCCGCGCGGCGCCGCAGGACGGGGCGCGTGCGCCGCTGGCCGCGGCCGGGAGCGCCGCCTCCGCGGCGGAGGACCTGGCCGGGTTCGTCGCCTCCGCGTGCCGCCCGCCGCTGGCGGAGTCCTGGCTCGTCGCGGGGGCGACGACCACGGGCGCGAACGACCTCGTCGTCCTCGGCAACCCCGGGGACGTGCCCGCGACGGTGCAGCTGTCCGTCTACGGCGCGCAGGGCGTCTCCACGCCGCCGGGCGGCGCCGACGTCATCGTGCCCGCTCGCGGCCAGCGCATCGTGCCCCTCGCGGGCCTGCTGCTCGGGGAGGAGAGCCCGGTCGTCCGGGTCGTCGCCACCGGGGCGCCCGTGCAGGCGTCGCTGCAGTCGACCCTCACGCGGACCCTGCTCGCCGGCGGGGTCGACCAGGCCGCACCGGCGGCCCAGGCCGACACGCGCGTGGTCGTCCCTGGCGTGGAGATCCTCACCACCGGCGAGGGTGAGGTCGGCTCCTTCGTCCGTCTGCTCTCCCCGGGAGGGGATGCCACGGCCACCGTCACCGTCACCGACGCCGCCGGGCAGGCGGCGGGGGACCCGCGGCAGGTGCCGCTGGCCGGTGGCATCCCGACCGCCCTCGACCTGTCGGGCATCGCCCCCGGGACCTACACCGTCGACGTCCGCGCGGATGCGCCGGTGGTCGGCGGCGTGTGGTCGACCACCGGGTTCGGTGAGGGCGCGGACTTCGCCTGGTACGCCGCGGCGCCCGTCTTCGACGCCGAGAGCGTCGTCGCCGTCGCCCCCGGTGCCGGGGCGCGGCTCGTCCTCGTCGCGGACGGCGGGCAGGCGACGACGGCGACGCTGACCCCGTCCGACGGAGGGGCGCCGGTGCAGATCGACGTCCCGGGGGACGGCGGCGTGGTCGTCGATGCCGGCGCGGGGGTCTACACGCTCTCGCCGCAGGCGCCCGTTCGGGCCGCGGTGTCGTACGCGGCGGACCGTGCGCTCGCGGGCTACCCGCTGTGGCCGGCGGAGGCCGCCACCGCCGCCGTCACCGTCTACCCCTGACGCGGGGACGGCCGTCCGGCTCAGAGGAAGCGGAAGCGCTCGGGACCGAGGTCCCAGGGGTCGCGGTCGAGGTACTCGGCGGCCGCGCGGAAGACGGCGCCCTCGACCATCATGCGCCGATGCAGGTCGTCGTCCTGGTGAGGGTGTCCCAGGCGCTCGATCGGCACGCGGTACAGGATGATGCGCTTCTCGTCACGGAGTACCTGCCAGCGCGGGATGCCGTCGCCCGCCGCCGGGGGCATGATCCCGATCTCGAACGAGACGTCGCGCAGCTCGCTCCACGCCGACCGCAGGAACTCCGCGGCCGTGCTCACCGCCAGGTCGAAGCGCTCGGGCCGGGTGTCCAGCGGCGGCAGCGGGGGGCGGACCACGGGGCTGCGGTTCTCGCGGCCGTGACGTCCGTGCCGGGACGGACGCGCCGGGCGGGGGACCGATGCGGCCTCGCGGAATCGTCTGCGCACCATGCGCCCATCCTACGGTCGGCGGCGCGGCGCGGTCGGCGGAGGAGGGGCCCTCGCCTAGGCTGAGCGGCGATGCGCGACAGACTCTGCTCGAAGGTGGGATGCGCCCGCGAGGCGATGAGCACCCTCACCTACGACTACGGCGACCAGATGGCCGCGCTCGGCCCGCTCGGCCCGGCCGGCGATCCGCACGCCCACGACCTCTGCGCCATCCACGCCGACCGGCTGTCCGTCCCGCGCGGCTGGGTCGTCGTCCGGCACGAGACCCTGCGCGCCTGACACCCGGCGCACGTCCCGGCCGTCAGCGGTCGGCGGTGAGGGATGCCGCGCGCTCGCGCT
>VGAV01000479.1 GCA_016870695.1 Actinomycetota bacterium
CAGCACGAGAGCGGCAGCGCCCGGGGGTGCGGTTCGTGTCCCAGGGGTCGGGCGAGCTGCTGGCCGCGGGCGAGCGCTTCGACATCGTGCTGTCCAACCACGTGCTGCACCATCTCGACGCCGCGGCGCTCGACGCCTTCGCGGCGGACTCGCTCGCCCTGGCGCGCGGGTCCGTCCTTCACGCGGACATCGCGCGGGGGCGGCTCGCCTACGCGCTGTACGCGGTGGGGGTCGCGCCGCTGTCCCTAGGCACCTTTTTGCGCGTCGACGGCCTGCGCTCGATCCGCCGCAGCTACCGGAGCGACGAGCTCGCCGCGAAGCTGGGCGACCCGTGGCGGGTCGAGACGCCCGCGCCCTTCCGCGTCCTCGCCGTCGCCCGGGGGCGGGCCCGTGACTGACGTCGTGATCGTCGGAGCGGGGCCGGTGGGCCTCGCGCTCGCGGCCGACCTCCGCGGACGAGGGATCGAGGCGACTGTGCTCGACCGGCGCGCGCATCCGGGGGCGGGGACCCGGGCCATCGGCATCCATTCGCCCGCCCTGTCGCTGCTCGAGGCGAGCGCGGCGACGGAGCGGCTCGTGCAGCGCGCGGTCCGGATCGGGCGGGGCGAGGCGCGTGCCGACGGCCGGGTGCTCGCCGAGATCCGCTTCGACCGGGTGCCCGCGCGGCATCCCTATGTCGCCGCCCTCCCCCAGTCCGACACGATCGAGGTGCTGACCGCCCTCGCGCCGCCGGTGCGCCGCGGCGTGACCGTGACGGCGCTGCACGACGACGGACACGCGGTGCGCGTTCGCACCACCGGACCCGCGGGGGTGGAGGAGCTGCGCGCGGATGTCGTCGTCGTGGCCTCGGGGTGGGCGGGCCGCGACCTCGTCTACCGCCGGGGCGCCGTCCGCACCCACCACTACCCCGACCGGTACGTCATGTCCGACGTCGAGGCCCCGGGCGGTGCCGTCGCGCGGGTGCACCTCGAACGCGACGGCGTCGTCGAGTCGTTCCCCCTGCCCGGCGGCCGCCGCCGGTTCGTGGCGTGGGCCGGGTCGACGGAGATCCGGGATGCCGCGGGCTCCCTGCACGACGCCGTCCTGCAGCGCACGGGACTCGATATCGTCATCCCGGACGCCTCCGCGTTCGGCGTGCGCCGGGCGGTCGCCCCCGCCCTGCGACGCGGACGGATCGTCGTCGTCGGCGACGCCGCACACGAGGTGAGCCCCATCGGCGGCCAGGGGATGAACCTCGGGCTGCTCGACGCGCTGACGCTCGCCCCGCTGCTGCCGGGATGGGCGCGCGGAGAGGACGACGCCGCCCTCGCGCGATGGGAGCGCGACCGGATCGCCTCGGCCCGGCACGCGGCCCGGCTCGCGGCGCTCAACACGCGGCTGGGGCGAGCGGCGGGGCCGGTCGCCCACGGGCTGCGATCGGCCGCCTTGCGCGCGGCCCTCCGCGGACCCGGCGGGGCGGCGTTCGCCCGCGCGTACGCGATGCGGTTCGATCGGGCGGCCCGGGACACCTGAGCGCGCGGCGGGTCGCTGCGGCCCCCGTCCTGCGACCGCGCGGCGGGTCCGCGGCGCGGGGCTCCGACCGGAGCGCCGGTTGCGCTCAGGCGACCACGAGCTGCGCGGCCAGCAGCAGCGCCGCGAGCATCGTGAGCTGGAACACCGCGCGCCCCGGCGGACGCACCGTCGCGACGAGCACGGTGACCGCGGCGACGGCGACGACCACCGCGAAGAAAACGACGCCCCCGGGGGTTGCGCCGTCGCCGGGCCCGACGAGCACCGCGACCGCGCCGACGACGATTCCCAGCGCTGCCACGAGCACCGACACCCGCGCGCCGAGGCGGTGCGGCAGGCCGCGGACGCCGGTCCGGCGGTCATCGTCGAGGTCGCGCACGACGTTCGTCAGGTGCACGGCGGCGCCGAGAGCCGCCCCGGCCAGCGCCGCCCACGGCGGGGCGAGCGTCGGCTCCGCGAGTGACAGGCTCGCGAACGAGGGGAACAGGCCGAAGCTCAGCAGGAACGGCACGATCGAGAACGGCGTGGACTTCAGGCCCGCGTTGTAGGACCACGCGGAGGCGAGGGCGACGGCGTGCGCGGCGAGCAGCCCCGGACCGAGCGGCGCCGAGAGGAGCAGAGCGAGGACCAGGGATGCCACGGCCACCGCGAGCGCCCGCTCCGGGCTCAGCGCGCCGCCCGCGAGGGGCTTGTCGGTCCGGCCGACGGCGGCGTCGCGCGCGACGTCGATCGCGTCGTTCGAGAGCCCGACGGACACCTGCCCGGCGAGCACCGCGACGACGAGGAGCGCCAGGCGACCCGGTTCGACGCCGGCCGCGATGCCGAGGGCCAACGACAGCACCGTGACCACGAGCGTGGGGCCGGGATGGGTCGCCCCCCAGAGGACGCGGACCGTCGAGGCTCGCGCGCGGGGTCCCGCCGTGGCATCCGTCACGTCACGACGCTACCGCGCGCGGGCCCGCCGGTGTCCCAC
>VGAV01000480.1 GCA_016870695.1 Actinomycetota bacterium
GGCCGGCGCGCCCTTCGGGTCCGCAGGGGCGGGGCGCACCCGCTACCGCCCGGGCCCGCCGCACGCAACCCCGTGGGTGTTCCGCGCCGTCCGCGCCGAGGGTGGCCCGCATGACGGGCAGCAGAGACGGCATCACCGAGGTCGCCGAGGGCGTCACGATGATCACGCGCGCCGTGACCAACTGCTACCTCGTCGACAGCGACGACGGGACGATCCTCATCGACGCCGGACTACCGCGCAGCTGGTCGCTCGTCCGCGAGGCGCTCCGCCGACGCCGTCTGGCCCCCGAGGACCTCACGGCCGTCTACCTGACGCACGGCCACTTCGACCACGTCGGTCTCGCCGAGCGGCTGAAGAAGGATCATCTCGTGCCCATCCGGGTGCACGCGGCGGACGTGCCGCTCGTCCGCCACCCGTACCGCTACGACCGGGAGGCGCCGCGCAGCCTCTATCCCCTCGCGCACCCGGGCGGGCTGCCGTCGCTCGCGCGGATGACCGCGGCGGGGGCGCTGCGCGTGCACGGCGTCGACGCCCACGGCGACATCGTCCCCGGCCAACGGCTGCGCGGCGGTCTGATCCCCGTCGCGACACCGGGGCACACGTACGGTCATGTCGCCTTCCACCTGCCCGACCGGCGCATCGTCTTCTCCGGCGACGCGCTGGTCACCTTCGACCCGTACACCGGCGGCGCGGGCCCGCAGATCGTGGCCCGCGCCGCGACCGCCGACAGCTCCGAGGCGCTCGCCGCGCTGCCCGCCCTCGCCGCGACGGACGCCGACCTCGTGCTGCCGGGTCACGGTGCGGCCTGGAGCCGTGGCATCCACCTCGCCGTCGCCCAGGCGCTCGCGACCGGCGCCCACTGAACTCTCGACACGGACCCCCCGCCCGCCGACGCCCCGCCCGAGCCCACCCGCAGGACCGAAACCGAGGAGTGACATGAGAGCGATGACCTACCGCGGACCGTACAAGGTCCGCGTCGAGAACAAGCCCGATCCGCGCATCGAGCACCCCAACGACGCGATCGTCCGCGTCGAGCGCGCGGCCATCTGCGGCTCCGACCTGCACCTCTACCACGGGATGATCCCCGACACCCGGATCGGCCACACCTTCGGTCACGAGTTCATCGGCCGGGTCGTGGACGTCGGGTCGTCGGTGCAGAGCCTCTCCGTCGGCGACCGCGTGATGGTCCCGTTCAACATCGCGTGCGGGTCGTGCTTCTTCTGCGCGCGCGGGCTGCTGAGCAACTGCCACAACGTCAACGCGAACGCCACGGCGGTCGGGGGCATCTACGGGTACTCCCACACCGCGGGCGGCTATGACGGCGGGCAGGCCGAGATGGTGCGCGTCCCCTTCGCCGACGTCGGGCCGCGCGTCATCCCCGAATGGCTGCACGACGAGGACGCGCTCCTGCTGACCGACGCGTTCTCCACCGGGTACTTCGGCGCGCAGCTCGGCGACATCGTCGAGGGCGACACGGTGGTGGTGTTCGGGGCGGGACCGGTGGGCCTGGCCGCGGCCCGCTCGTCCTGGCTGATGGGCGCCGGTCGGGTCATCGTCGTGGACCACCTGTCGGAGCGTCTCGAGAAGGCGCGGTCGTTCGCGTTCGCCGAGACCCTCGACTTCCGCGAGTACCGCGACATCGTCGTCGAGCTGAAGAAGCAGACCGACTGGCTCGGGGCGGACGTCGTGATCGACGCCGTCGGCGCCGAGGCGGACGGGCACCTGCTGCAGCACATCACGGGGGCCAAGCTCAAGCTGCAGGGCGGATCGCCGATCGCGTTGAACTGGGCCATCGACTCCGTGCGAAAAGGCGGCAACGTCTCGGTCATGGGGGCCTACGGCCCGCTGTTCAGCGCGGTCAAGTTCGGCGACGCCATGAACAAGGGGCTGACGATCCGCACCAACCAGGCCCCGGTGGCGCGGCAGTGGCCGCGGCTCCTGGAGCACATCCGGGAGGGCCGCATCTCGCCCCGCGAGCTCATCACCCACCGCATCCCCCTCGAGGACATCGCGGAGGGATACCACATGGTCTCGTCCAAGATCGACGGTCTCATCAAGGCCGTCGTCCTGCCCGACGCCGCCTGATCGAGAAGGGAACGACGACATGGCCTATACGCCTGAGAAGCCCACTCCGCCGCCGAGCGCGGAGGAGCTGCGCGCCCGCATCCCCGGCTGGGGGGCCGACCTCGACCCCGCCGACCGTCCCTCGTATCCGAAGGAGAAGGCCCTGGACATCGGGGCGCACTGGACGTTCCCGGACGAGCAGCCCGAGGGGCGCGACCGTCGGGAACGCTCCATCGAGCACGGGCGGCTGACGCCCGTCTTCGGCACGGCCCAACCCTTGCGCGGCGTCGCCGGGGCCATCCGCCGCCTGGCCTACGACCGGTTCAGCGAGGCGCGTGCCGCCCACTGGCTGCTCCTGGTGGCGGGGGACAGAGTGGATGCCGCCGGCGCCCACCTACGATCCCTGGCGACGCGGCA
>VGAV01000481.1 GCA_016870695.1 Actinomycetota bacterium
CGCCGCGCCCCGGCCGCGCCGTCAGAGGTCGAGGGCGAACGCCCGCAGGTCGAGGAAGCGGCCCGGCTCGACCTCCACCGGATGCTCGCGCTCCGTCAGGCGGCGGAAGCCGAGCTTGAGGTAGAGCGCGTGCGCGCCGAGCATCTCCGGCCCGCTGTTCATCACCACGCGTCGGGCTCCGCGCTCGCGCGCCAGCGCGATGACGTGGCGGGTGAGGGCCGCCCCGACGCCGCGGCCGCGGGCGGCCGGCGCGACCGCGAGCTGGCGGAAGTCGAGCTCGCCGTCCTGCGCGAGAGGCGACAGGCGCTCGCCGGGGCGGGGGACCCACACCGTGCCGACGATGGCGTCGCCGTCGACGGCGACCCACACCTCGCCCTGGGCGACGCGGCCCGCCACGTCGGCGAGCGACGCGAGATACCCCTCCGTGAGGCCGTCGTAGCTCTGCCGGTAGGCCTCGGCGGTCACCCGCCCGGCTTCGTCGAGCTCCTCGGGGGCGACGAGCCGGATGGTCGGGTCCCCGGCGGGCGCGGTCTCGGGGGTCGTGAGCGAGGAGGTCATGGCATCCATTCTCCGAGTCGGGACGCGGGTGCGGCCCGGTCCGCGGTGAACCGGGGTCGCGCCGTGGCGGTCGTTACGGGGACAGGCGCCGGGCCCGCGACAGGCCGATCGGGTGCCGACCCGCCTGTACCGGCCGCATTTCCTCTCCTCGGCGCGGCACGCGGCGTAGCGGGCCGCGGCCCAGCAGCGCCGCTATGCCCCGCGGGTGCGGCTCGGCGCGAAGCCGAAGTGCTGGCGGTAGGCGCGGGCGAAGCTGCCGACGTCCTGAAAGCCGGACGCGTGGCACGCCCACTGCACGCTCTGCCCCTGCGCGAGCAGGACGCGCGCGTGCTCCAGACGGTGCAGGCGGATCTCGGCGGCGGGGGAGGTCCCGACCTCGGCGAAGATCGCCTGGACGGAGCGCACCGACAGGTGGGCGTCCTCCGCCAACGTCGCGGGGGAGAACGACGGGTCGGTGAAGCGGGCGGTGATCGCCTGCTGCATCTGCCGGAGCAGCCGCGCCCGGGTCTCCTCCCGCGTGGCGCGGGGCGGAACGAGCGCTCGCCGTCCGCCGCCCGGGCCGGACGGCAGCGGGCCGAGGGAGGCGAAGCTCAGCAGCACGCTGCCGGTGCCGGCCACGGGCCGGGTCGACCACTGCACCGGACGGACGTCGCCGGCGCGGGTGACGAACCACTCGGACGAGGCCAGCGGCTGCTTCGCGTGGATGATGGGGCACTCGTGCGTCGGGTACGGCGACCCGTCCGGACGGTGCCGGTGCAGCAGGTCGTGGCTCGCGCCGCCGCGCAGGTCGGTGCCCTGACGGTGACCGAGGAAGCGGAGGGCGGCGTCGTTCGCGAGCGCGACCAGGCCGTCCTCGTCGATGACCCAGAGCGGCACCGGGGCGCTCTGCAGGACGGTCGACAGGAACATTGCGTCCTGCGGACGCGTCGCGTCATCGGTCGTCGGGCCTGCCACGGGTTCACGGTAGACGCCGTTCCGGCGCCGCCCTGTTGCGGTGTCGTTTCGTGCGTGTGAATGCTTCGTCGCCGTGCGCAGATCGTCGGATGCCGTGCGCGGAAAGCCTGCTCGACCAGGCGCCGCCGGCCGGACAGTGGGGTCACTGACCGATCGCGCGACCCGTCCGATCGACCGACCCGAGGAGACCAGACATGACCGAGTGGAACGCACGCCGCGACCAGGCGACCGACGCCGTCCGGAGGGCCGTCGCGGGCTCCGAGCACTCGTGGGCCGACCTCGCCGGAGCGCTCGACCGGCCGCTGCTGTGGACCATCGCGGCGCTGCTCGGCTCGCACGCCCTCCCGGCGGAGCTCGCCGTCCGGGCGGGGGAGCTGCTCGGGCTCGACGACGAGACCGTCGCCGCCCTGCAGGTGCAGCCGTACCGCACCCGCGGCGACGAGCTGCGCGCGGACCCGACCATCTACCGCTTCTACGAGCTGCTCGGGGTCTACGGCCCGGCGCTGAAGGAGGCGATCCACGAGGAGTTCGGCGACGGCATCATGAGCGCGATCAACTGCAACATCGAGATCGACCGGCGCAGCGACCCCGACGGCGACCGCGTGCGGATCGTCATCGACGGCAAGTTCCTGAAGTACCAGTGGTGACGGCGGAGAGGACACGACCATGAGCTACGTCGCACCCAAAGACTTCGCCGTCCGCATGATCGACGCCGGGCAGGCCAAGGTCGCGCTCTCGGCACGGGACACCCTCATCCGCGCCTACATGGCCGGCGCGATCCTCGCCCTCGCGGCGGTGTTCGCCGTGACCGTCAGCGTGCAGACGGGGTCGCCGCTGATCGGCGCCCTGCTGTTCCCCGTCGGCTTCGTCATGCTCTACCTGCTCGGCTTCGACCTGCTGACCGGTGTGTTCACGCTGGTACCGCTCGCGCTGCTCGACCGGCGGCCCGGGGTGACCCTGCGCGGCATG
>VGAV01000482.1 GCA_016870695.1 Actinomycetota bacterium
GAGCCACGGCGAGAAGGAGCCGTCGGCCTCCTGGAAGACCAGCGAGTCGAGCACGGCGCGCTGCACCATGCTCGACACGTCCAGCTGGCTCGTCTGCGGATCCATGTGCCCGGCGGAGAGGTTGGCCCCCTCGATCGCCCAGACGATCTCGCCGTCGCCGGATGCGGAGGAGTCCGACGCCGCGCAGGAGGACAGCGCGAGAGCGGAGACGGCGGCCAGGGCGGTGGCGGCGAGCAGGCGACGGGTGGGCGCAGACGGCATGGAACGACCTCGGAGTCGATGAAGGGGGATCGCTCCCACCCTACGCCGTTCCTGGACGGGGTGGAGAAAGGCGGAGCGCCGGCCGCAGTCGCTAGGCTGGGTCCACCCACCATCAGGCACGCTCACACAGTGCCGCCCATATCGCTCGAGGAGTAACCATGGCCGACGACCGCCGCCCCGACGGGGCCCAGATCCCGGACAAGCCGGCCCTTGAGGGACTCGAGCAGAAGTGGGATGCCGCCTGGACCGCGGACGGGACGTACGTGTTCGACCGCGCGCGCGCCGCCGAGGTCGGCCGGGCCGGGGTGTACTCCATCGACACCCCGCCGCCCACGGCATCCGGGAGCCTGCACATCGGGCACGTATTCAGCTACACGCACACCGACGTCAAGGTGCGCTTCGAGCGCATGCGCGGCAAGACGGTCTTCTACCCGATGGGCTGGGACGACAACGGCCTGCCGACCGAGCGCCGCGTGCAGAACTACTACGGGGTGCGCTGCGACCCGTCGCTGGCCTACGACCCCGACTTCACTCCCCCGTTCGCGGGCGGCGACAACAAGAGCAGCAAGGCCGCCGACCAGGTGCCCATCAGCCGCCGCAACTTCATCGAGCTGTGCGAGCAGCTGACGGTCGAGGACGAGAAGGCGTTCGAGGCGCTGTGGCGCGACCTCGGCCTCAGCGTGGACTGGACGCAGACCTACCGGACCATCTCCGACGACGCGATGCGGACGAGCCAGCTCGCGTTCCTGCGCAACGTCGAACGCGGCGAGGCCTATCAGGCGCTCGCGCCGACGCTGTGGGACGTCGACTTCCGCTCCGCGATCGCGCAGGCCGAGCTCGAGGACCGCGACCAGCCTGCGGCGTACCACCGCGTGGGCTTCGCCAAGACCGACGGCTCCGGTGACGTGTTCATCGAGACCACCCGTCCCGAGCTGCTGCCCGCCTGCGTCGCCCTCGTCGCCAACCCCGACGACGAGCGCTATCAGCCGCTGTTCGGCACCACGGTCCGCACCCCGCTGTTCGACGTCGAGGTGCCGGTGCTGGCTCACCCGCTCGCGCAGAAGGACAAGGGGTCGGGCATCGCCATGATCTGCACTTTCGGCGACGTGACCGACATCATCTGGTGGCGCGAGCTCGATCTCCCCAACCGGACGATCATCGGCAAGGACGGCCGCATCGTCGCCGAGGCCCCGGACGTGATCGTGACGGATGCCGCGACGCAGGCGTACGCCGAGCTCGCGGGCAAGACGGTGTTCAGCGCCAAGAAGCGCATCGTCGAGCTGCTGCAGGAGTCGGGCGACATGGAGGGCGCGCCGGCGCCCTTCACCCACCCGGTGAAGTTCTTCGAGAAGGGCGATCGCCCGCTCGAGATCGTGTCGACGCGCCAGTGGTACATCCGCAACGGCGCGCGGGACGCCGACCTGCGCGAGCGCCTCGTGGCCCTCGGCCGCGAGATGTCGTGGCATCCGGACTTCATGCGCGTGCGCTTCGAGAACTGGACGAACGGTCTCACCGGCGACTGGCTGGTCTCGCGTCAGCGGTTCTTCGGCGTGCCCATCCCGGTCTGGTACGGCCTCGACGAGGCCGGCGAGCGGGACTACGGCCGCGTGCTCACCCCCGATCTCGCGACGCTGCCCGTCGACCCCACCACCGACGTGCCCCCGGGCTACACGGAGGACCAGCGCGGCGTGCCGGGCGGGTTCGACGCCGAGCGCGACATCCTCGACACCTGGGCGACCTCCTCACTCACGCCGCAGCTGGCCGGTGGCTGGCAGCGCGACGAGGAGCTGTGGAACCTCGTCTCGCCGTTCGACCTGCGGCCGCAGGGGCAGGACATCATCCGCACCTGGCTCTTCTCGACGATGCTGCGCAGCGCGCTCGAGGACGACCGCAGCCCCTGGTCGGATGCGGCCATCTCCGGCTTCATCGTCGACCCCGATCGCAAGAAGATGTCGAAGTCGAAGGGCAACGTCGTCACGCCCGCGGACATCCTGAAGCAGCACGGCTCCGACGCGGTACGGTACTGGGCGGCCTCGAGCCGGCTCGGCACCGACGCCGCGTTCGACCCGCAGAACCCGACGCAGATCAAGATCGGACGTCGACTGGCGATCAAGCTGCTGAACGCGGCGAAGTTCGTGCTGTCGTTCCCGGTGCCCGAGGGCGCCGAGGTGACCCACGCCCTGGACGCGTCGATGCTGGCGACCCTCGACCGCGTCGTC
>VGAV01000483.1 GCA_016870695.1 Actinomycetota bacterium
CAGGGCTCGATCGCGACGGTGCCGACGGCGTTGTTCGTCCTGACGCTCGTCATCACCGCGGTTCTGCTCGCCCGCAGGGTCAAGGCCGCCCTGCTCATCGGCCTGCTGAGCGGCACCGTCATCGCCGTGATCGTCGAGGCGGTCGCGAACCTCGACGCCCGCGCCGACGGCAACCCCGGCGGCTGGAGTCTGAGCGTCCCCGAGCTGCCGTCGCAGTGGATCAGCCTCCCCGACCTGTCGCTCGTCGGGCAGGTCGACCTGGCCGGCTCGTTCGGCCGCATCGGCGTGCTCGCAGCGCTCATGCTCGTCTTCACCCTGGTGTTCACGAACTTCTTCGACGCGATGGGCACCATGACGGGCCTCTCCCGCGAGGCCGGGCTCGCCGCCCCCGACGGCACGTTCCCGCGCCTGCGCTCGGCGCTGGTGATCGAGGGCATCGGCGCGGTCGCCGGCGGGGCGACCTCGTCGTCGTCCAACACGGTGTTCATCGAGTCGGGCTCGGGCATCGGGGAGGGCGCGCGCACGGGACTGGCGAACGTGGTCACGGGCGCCCTGTTCCTGCTGGCGATGTTCTTCACCCCGCTGACGAGCATCGTCCCGACCGAGATCGCCGCCGCCGCCCTGGTCATCGTCGGTGCGCTGATGATGGCGCAGATCCGCCACGTCGACCTCAGCGACGTGTCCGTTCTCATCCCGGTGTTCCTCACGGTCACGGTCATGCCGCTCACGTACTCGATCGCCAACGGCATCGGCGCCGGCTTCGTCAGCTGGGTGCTGATCCAGGCGCTGTCCGGTCGTGCGCGGCGGGTCAGCCCGCTGCTGTGGATCGTCGCCGCCGGATTCGTGGTGTTCTTCGTCCGCGGCCCGGTCGAGGCGCTCCTGTCCTGAGCCCGGTGCTCTTCCGGGGCCGGGATGCCATGGCATCCCGGCCCCGTCTTCGTCCCGCCCCCACCGGCGGCCCTCCGCGCCGACAGCACACGATCCCGTCGAGAGCACACGCTCGCGGCCTCGACAACGTGTGCTCTCGGCGCGATCACGTGATCTCGCGCCCCCGCAGGTCCGCCCCCGCCGTGCACCGCCCGTCCGGCGTGCGCCGACCGGCGCGCCGGGACGACGAAGGGCCCGGATGCCATGGCATCCGGGCCCAAGGAGAGTGCTGCTTACAGGCTCTCGATGATCTCGCGCATCAGGGCGGCGGTCTCGGACGGCGTCTTGCCGACCTTGACTCCGGCGGCCTCGAGGGCCTCCTTCTTCGCCTGAGCCGTACCGGCCGAGCCGGAGACGATCGCGCCGGCGTGACCCATGGTCTTGCCCTCGGGAGCGGTGAAGCCCGCGACGTAGCCGACGACCGGCTTGGTGACGTTCGCCTTGATGAAGTCGGCCGCACGCTCCTCGGCGTCGCCGCCGATCTCGCCGATCATGACGATCGCCTTGGTGTCGGGGTCGGCCTCGAACGCGGCGAGCGCGTCGATGTGCGTGGTGCCGATGACCGGGTCGCCGCCGATGCCGATGGCGGTCGAGAAGCCGAGGTCGCGCAGCTCGAACATCATCTGGTAGGTCAGGGTGCCCGACTTCGACACGAGGCCGATGGGTCCCTTGCCGGTGATGTTCGCGGGGGTGATGCCCACGAGCGCCTCGCCGGGCGTGATGATGCCGGGGCAGTTCGGGCCGATGATGCGGGTCTTCTCGCCCTTCGACTTCGCGTACGCCCACGCCTCGGCGGTGTCGCCGACGGGCACGCCCTCGGTGATCACGACGAGCAGCGGGATCTCGGCGTCGATGGCCTCGACCATGGCGTCCTTCGTGAAGGCCGGGGGCACGAACGCGATCGACACGTCGGCGCCGGTCTCGCGGATGGCCTCCTCGACCGAGGCGAAGACGGGGAGCTCGACGTCGTTGCCCGACGCGTCCTTGTGCGCCACGGTGGTGCCGGCCTTGCGGGCGTTCACGCCGCCGACGACCTGGGTGCCGGCCTTCAGCATGAGGGCGGTGTGCTTGGTGCCCTCACCGCCGGTGATGCCCTGGACGATGACCTTGGAGTCCTTGTTGAGGTAGATGGACATGTCTGTGTATCCCTATCCCTTACGCGTTGGCCAGCTCGGCGGCCTTGTCGGCGCCCTCGTCCATACCGGCGGCGAGGGTCACCAGCGGGTGGTTGGCGCCGGCGAGGATCTCGCGGCCCTCCTCGACCTGGTTGCCGTCGAGACGCACGACGAGGGGCTTGGTGGCGGTGTCGCCGAGGATCTCGAGGGCCTTCACGATGCCCTCGGCCACGGCGACGCATGAGGTGATGCCGCCGAAGACGTTGACGAAGACGCTCTTGACCTGCTCGTCGCCGAGGATGACGTCAAGACCGGCGGCCATGACGGTCGCCGAGGCGCCGCCGCCGATGTCGAGGAAGTTGGCGGGCTTGACGCCGCCGTGCTTCTCGCCGGCGTAGGCGACGACGTCGAGGGTCGACATGACCAGGCCCGCG
>VGAV01000484.1 GCA_016870695.1 Actinomycetota bacterium
GCGATGCCGTTCTCCTCCGTCCATCGGATGACCGGATGCGACGGCGGGAAGCCCGGCGAGGCGATGACGACCTCGGGCGCGAAGTCGACCAGCTCGGCCGGCGGCGCGTCGAGAGGACCGACGTGGAGGCCCGCGCCGATGACCGGCAGCAACCGCGCGTACTCCTCCGCGGCCTTCTCGGTGACGACGAGCACCTCGGCACCAAGCTCGGCGAGGGTGTCGGCGACGGAGAAGCCCGTCACCGACAGGCCGAGCACGGCGACGCGCAGGCCGCGCCACTCGGCGTACCAGCTGGTCAGGGAGTCCAGACGGGGGGAGCTCATGCGCGGGACAGCCATTCGACGTAGAAGAAGCCGACGCCGGAGACCGCCAACAGTCCGGCGATGATCCACATGCGGACGACGATGGTGACCTCGGGCCACCCCCGCATCTCGAGGTGGTGGTGCAGCGGGCTCATGAGGAACAGGCGCTTGCCGCGGGTGACCTTGAAGTAGGCGCGCTGCAGGATCACCGAGCCGGAGGCGATGACGTAGACGCCCGCGACGAGGATGAGCAGCAGCTCCGTGCGGGTGAGGATCGCCATCGCGGCGATCACGCCGCCGATGGCCATCGAGCCGCAGTCGCCCATGAACACCTTCGCCTTCGGCGCGTTCCACCACAGGAACCCGACGAGAGCGCCGACGAACGCCGCGGACACGATAGCGAGGTCGAACGGATCCCGGACGGCATAGCAGGCCGGCTGCACGGCCGGGTCCAGCGCTCCGGTGCAGACCTGCTGCACCTGCCAGAACGCGATGAGGCTGTAGGCGCCGACGACGAAGATGCCGGAACCCGCGGCGAGGCCGTCGAGTCCGTCGGCGACGTTGACCGAGTTGGACGTGGCCGTGCCGATGAGCGAGATCCACGCGAGATAGAGCAGCCATCCGAGGATCGGGCCGAGCGCGAAGAACGACAGCAGCTGGATGTCCCGGAACACCGAGATGTAGGCGGAGGCGGGCGTCTGCCCGAAGTTGTTGGGGAAGTTCAGCGCCACGATGGCGAACGGCACCGCCACGATGACCTGGCCCGCGATCTTGCGCCAGCCCGACAGCCCGAGGCTGCGCTGCTGACGGATCTTCATGTAGTCGTCGATGAACCCGACGACGCCGAAGCCGACCATCAGCCAGAGGACGAGCAGACCCGACACCGTCGGCGGATTGTTGCCGGCGAAGGAGCCGATCAGGTACCCGACGATGGTGCCGAGGATGAAGATGGTGCCGCCCATCGTCGGCGTGCCGCGCTTGGCGGCGTGCGACGGGTTGTGCACGTTCTCGGGGGTGCGGATGACCTGCCCCCAGCCCCACTTGCGGAACCACCGCAGGAAGACCGGGGTGAGGAACAGGGTGAAGGCGAGCGAGATCGCTGCCGCCGTCAGAAGTGACCTCACGCGAACGCCTCTCCCAGACGGTCACCGAGCAGCCTGAGCCCGGCGGAGTTGGACGACTTGACCAGCACGCGGTCGCCGTCGCGCAGCTCGGTGAGCAGGTAGTCGTACGCGGCGTCGGCGTCGGCGAAGAACACCGCCTCACCGTCCCACGACCCCTGCGCGATGGCCTCGAGGTACATGCGGCGGGCGTCCTGACCGATCACGACGATGCGCTGGATGCGCAGTCGGACGGCCAGGAGGCCGATGCGGTCGTGCTCCTCCTCGGCGTACTCGCCGAGCTCGCTCATGGCGCCGAGCACGGCGACGGTGCGCTCGTGCGGAGCCGTGATCTGCGCGAGCGTGCGGAGGGCCGCGGCCATGGAGTCGGGGCTCGCGTTGTACGCGTCGTTGATGATGCGCACGCGGTCGGACCCGAGCGGCTGCATCCGCCACCGCTCGGCGATCTCGACGGTCTCGAGCCGCGCGATGGCGTCCGCCGGGGTCACCCCGAGCGCGATCGCCGCGGTGAGGGCGGCGAGGGCGTTCATGACGTGGTGCTCGCCGAGCACGCGCAACGTGAGGTCGAACTCCTCGCCGTCGACGAGCAGGCGGGCCCGGGTGCCGGATGCCGAGACCTCGACGTCCGTCGCCCGCACCTGCGCGCGCTCGCCCCGGCCGAACCAGCGGACGTCGATCCCGCGCTCGCGCGCGATCGGCTCCATGGCGGCCACACGGGGGTCGTCCGCGTTGAGGACGGCCAGGCCGCCCTCGCGGGTGGCCTTCACGAGCTCGCTCTTGGCGTGGAAGGTCGACTCGATGCCGCCGAACCCGCCGGCGTGCGCCATGCCGACCATGAGTACGACGCCGATGTCGGGCGTCACGAGTCCGGCCAGGCGCGCGATGGCCCCGGGCGCGCTCGCCCCGAACTCGCTCACGAGGAAGCGTGTGTCGTCGGTGACCCGCAGCATCGTCAGGGGGGCGCCCACCTCGTTGTTGAAGGAGGCGCGCGGGGCGACGGTCTCGCCCTCGTCCGCGAGGATGCGCGCGAGCAGGTTCTTGGTGGTGGTCTTG
>VGAV01000485.1 GCA_016870695.1 Actinomycetota bacterium
CGGCGGCCGCGTTGACGGCGTCGACGATGTCCTGGGGGCCGCTCTTGCCGGCGAACATGTCGACCACGGCGACGTTCAGCGCGTTGCCGACGTTCTGGCCGTAGAGGGTGTCGAGCCAGACGACGACGTAGGGGGCGTCGGTGTAGGCCTCGAGCACGGACTGCAGCGCGGGGGTGGTGACCGCGCCGGTCGCCTCGCTGGAAGCGGGCAGCGTCTGGAACGCGTCGGCGTACCGCTCCTGGTTCTCCTGCTCGACGAGGAAGTTCAGGAAGTCGGGGCAGGCCTCGGGAGCGTTGACCCAGCAGGAGTAGCCGTCGACGCCGCCCATGATGGCGCCGGGCTCGCCGTCGCCGCCGTCCACCTCGGGGAAGGGGAACCAGCCGAGGTCGGGGAGGGGCTGCTCGTCCGGCGTCAGGGATGCGATGACGCCGGGGTTCCAGGCGCCCATGAGCTCCATCGCGGCCTGCTTGTTCGCCAGCAGGCCGGCGGAGGACCCGGCGCCCTGCTGCGCGGCCGTGGTGAGGAAGCCCTCGTTGAACGGCTGCGTCTCGAGGAAGGACTGCAGGTTCTCACCCGCCTCCAGCCAGCACTCGTCGTCGAAGCTGCGGCTCTCCGCCGCCTCGTCGAGCACGTCCTGCGAGCAGGCGCGGAGCGCGAAGTTGTAGTACCAGTGCGCGGCGGGCCACGCGTCCTTCGCGCCGACCGCGATCGGGGCGACGCCGCTGGCGCGCAGCTGCTCGTCGGCGGCCTCCAGCTCCTCGATGCTCGTGGGAGGGGCGGTCACGCCGGCGGCGGTGAGGAGGTCCTGCGAGTAGAAGATTCCCGAGGGGAGCACGGCCACCGGCATCCCGTAGTTCTTCCCGTCGACCTCGAACGCGCCGAGCGAGCTGCCGAGGGCGGAGGACGCCTCGTCGGAGATCTTGTCGGTCAGGTCCATGGCCTGCCCGGCCTCGACGATGTCGGCGAGCTTGCCGCCGCCGCGGGCCATGAAGATGTCGGGGGCATCGCCGGAGTTGAGGGCGGTCTGCAGCTTGCCGTCCATCTCCTCGTTCTGGATCGCCTGGATCTCGATGGTCACACCGGGGTTCGCGGCCTCGAACGCCGCCGCGGTGTCCTCCCAGTACTTCTTTCCGTCGCCGGTCGTGGAGTTGTGCCACAGGGTCAGCGTCGAGCCGTCGCCGCTGTCGCCGCCCGTGCCGGCGCATCCGCCGAGGGCCAGCACGCCGACGGCCGCGAGGGCTGCGCCGGCGAGGGTCTTCCTGGTGTTCATGTGATTCCCGTCTCTCTTCGTCGAGGTGCGTCCGCGAGGGGCGCTCCGGTGGTGTCGGCTGCTCTGCCGTCCGTTCACTGACCCGGCTCTGCTGTGGACCGGGTCTGAGCAGTGTGACCCGGCGCCGGTGGGTCGTCAAACGTTTTCGAAAATGATTTCCACGCTAAGGTCGGATGCCATGAGGCGAGCCACCATCCACGACGTCGCCGCGGCCGCCGGTGTCTCGGTGGCCACGGTGTCGAAAGCCGTGAACGGGCGCTACGGGGTGTCGCCCGAGACCGTGGGACGGGTATTGGACGTCGTCCGTGAGCTCGGGTACGAGTCCAGCCTCGTCGCGAGCAGCATGCGCTCGCGACGCACCGGCGTGGTCGGCGTGCTCGTCGCCGACATCGAGCCGTTCTCGGCGGAGATCCTCAAGGGGGTCGGCGCGGCGCTGTCGGACACCGGGTACGACCTGCTCGCCTACACCGCGTCCCGCCGCGAGGGCGAGGGGTGGGAGCGGCGCTCGCTCAGCCGCTTGAGCGGGACGCTCATCGACGCGGCGATCATCGTCACCCCGACGGTGGTCAACATCGCCGGGGAGGTGCCCATCGTCGCGATCGACCCGCACACCGGCCGCGGCGACGTGCCCACCGTGGAGTCGGACAGCTTCACCGGCGCGCAGCAGGCGGTGCACTACCTCGCGCAGCTCGGCCATCGCCGCATCGGGTTCATCGCGGGCCGCCCCGACCTGCGTTCGGCCGTCGCGCGCGCGTCCGGGTACCGGGAGGCGCTCGCCGCGGCCGGCATCCCCTTCGACCCCGCGCTCGTGGGAGTCGGCCGCTACGAGAAGGACGTCGCCCGCGAGGCCGCGCACGCGATGCTCTCGCTCGCCGACCCGCCCACCGCGGTGTTCGCGGCGAACGACCTCTCGGCCCTCAGCATCGTGCAGGTCGCCGCCGAACGCGGGCTGCGCGTGCCCGAGGACCTGTCGGTCGTCGGCTTCGACGACGTCCCCGAGGCCGCGCGCGCCCAACCGGGGCTGACGACCGTGCGGCAGCCGATGCAGCGGCTGGGCGGCGAGGCCGTCCGGATGGTGCTGGCGCTGCTGGCGGGGGAGGAGCTGGACGAGACGCACATCCAGCTGCCCACCCGGCTCGTCGCGCGCGGCACGACCGCGCCGCCGCCCGCGCGCTGACCCCGCCCCTCCCCCCCCCGCCCCCCCCG
>VGAV01000486.1 GCA_016870695.1 Actinomycetota bacterium
ACAAGGACGGTCGGCTCTGCTACGCGCAGATCCAGGATGCCGGCCCCGGCGAGTACCGCGACGCGGCCTACGTCTTCGGCGACGACGACCGCCGCCCCGCCAACGCGCGCTACAACGGCGCGGGCCTGGACGTCTCCCCCGCGGTGAACGGCTGCCTCGGCTTCGCCGAGCTGGACGGCGAGGACGACCGGGTCGACTGGGCGTTCGTCGACGAGCGCGACGTCCCGCCCGGTCCGTGGACCCGTGTCGTCACCCGGACGCCGGTGCGCTGAGGCTGGAGACGGCGACGGGGCTGGATGCCTTGGCATCCAGCCCCGTCGAGATACGTCTTACTGACCGCGGCGCTCGCGCAGCTGCTGCAGGGCGTCGTCCAGCAGGGACGCCGCCTCCTCGTCCGTGCGACGCTCCTTCACGTACGCGAGGTGCGTCTTGTACGGCTCGGTCTTGGACAGCGCCGGCGGGTTGTTCTTGTCGCGCCCGGCCGGAAGGCCCGAGTGCGGGGAGTCGATCGTCTCGGGGATCTCGTCGTCGGGGATGCCGGCGGCGAAGTAGCGGACGGTCTCGTTGCCGAGGGCGTCCCAGTACGACACGGCGACGCGGTCGGCGTGGAAGCCATGGTCCTGCTCGCCCATCGGACCGGCACCGACGCGGGTGCCGCGGATCGCGTTGCCACCAGTAGCCATGTCAGATCCCCGCGAACTTGGTGATGAGACCGAGGCCGACGATGGTGGTGAACCACACCAGCGCGAGCACGATCGTGAACCGGTTGAGGTTGCGCTCGGCCAGGCCGGACGACCCGAGGGCCGAGGTCATGCCGCCGCCGAACATGTCGGACAGACCGCCGCCGCGCCCCTTGTGGAGCAGGATGAGCAGGGTCAGCAGCAGGCTGGTGATGCCGAGGAACACCTGCAGCACGAACTCGAGAATCTGCACTTCGAAGCCTTTCGCAGCGGTTCCGTCGGAACCGCACAAGCGTCAAGTATACGGGCGATGCACAGGAACGCCCGCGGCGCGACGCCGCGGGCGTTCCGGATCGGGATCGGTCAGACCCCGACGTGCTTCTGGTAGCGGATGATCGCGGCGAACTCGTCGACCACGAGGCTCGCACCGCCGACGAGCGCGCCGTCGACGTCGGGCTCGCGCATGAAGCCGGCGATGTTGCCCGACTTCACGGATCCGCCGTAGAGGACGCGCGTGCGCGCGGCCGCGTCGGCGCCGAGCTTGTCGGCGAGGACGGCGCGGAGCTTGGCGCAGACCTCCTGCGCCTGGTCCGGCGTGGCCGCCTGGCCCGAGCCGATGGCCCAGACCGGCTCGTACGCCACGACGACGTCGGCATCGGATGCCACGCCCTCGAGCGCGACCTCGAGCTGACCCACGGGCACGGCGCTGGCGCCGAACTTCTCGAGGTCCTCCGACGTCTCGCCGACGCAGATGACCGGCACCAGACCGTGACGGAGGGCCGCCTGGGTCTTGGCGGCGACGACCTCGTCGGTCTCGTGGTGGAACTGACGACGCTCGGAGTGCCCGATGATGACGTACCGCGCGTCGAGCTTGGCCAGGAACTGACCCGAGATCTCACCGGTGTAGGCGCCGGAGTCGTGTGCCGACAGGTCCTGACCGCCGAGGGCGAACGGGATCTTGTCCGCGTCGACCAGCGTCTGCACGGTGCGCAGGTCGGTGAACGGCGGGAAGACCGCGACCTCGACGCTGTCGACGTCGTGCTGGGCCTCCTTCAGCGTCCAGTGCAGCTTCTGAACGAACGCGACCGCCTGCAGGTGGTCGAGGTTCATCTTCCAGTTGCCGGCGATGAGGGGGGTTCTGGTCACTGCCATCCGAGGACCTCCAGTCCGGGGAGCTTCTTGCCTTCGAGGAACTCCAGGCTCGCGCCGCCGCCGGTCGAGATGTGACCGAAGGCATCGTCCGCGAAGCCGAGCTGACGCACGGCCGCCGCGGAGTCGCCGCCGCCGACGACGCTCAGGCCGTCGACCTCGGTCAGCGCCTGCGCGACGGTCTTGGTCCCGGCGGCGAAGGCCTCCATCTCGAAGACGCCCATCGGGCCGTTCCAGAAGACCGTCCGCGAGCCGCGGATGGCCTCGGCGAACTGCTCCGCCGTGCGGGGGCCGATGTCCAGGCCGAGGCCGGACGCGCCGAAGGCGGTGTCCTCGAGGGCATCGGCATCGGCGACGACGTGGTCGGCGTCCGCCGAGAACGAGGCCGCGACGACCGCGTCGACGGGGAGGACGATCTCGACGCCGCGCTCCTTCGCCGTGGCGAGGTAGCCCTTCACGGTGTCGATCTGGTCCTGCTCCAGCAGGCTCGCACCCACCTTGTGGCCCTCGGCCAAGAGGAAGGTGAACATCATGCCGCCGCCGACGAGGAGCTTGTCCACGCGCGGGAGCAGGTGCTCGATGACGCCCAGCTTGTCGCTGACCTTGGAGCCGCCGAGGACGACCGTGTACGGCCGCTCGGG
>VGAV01000487.1 GCA_016870695.1 Actinomycetota bacterium
CTCAAGGGTGCCAACCTCTGGAACGAGGTCAAGGACCGTCTCGACAAGCCCGGCTCCGGCCTCTCCGGCGGACAGCAGCAGCGTCTGTGCATCGCCCGCGCGATCGCCGTCTCGCCCGACGTCATCCTGATGGACGAGCCCTGCTCGGCGCTCGACCCGATCTCGACCTACGCGATCGAGGAGCTGATCGGCGAGCTGAAGAACGACTACACGGTCGTCATCGTCACCCACAACATGCAGCAGGCCTCGCGCGTCAGCGACAAGACGGCCTTCTTCAACATCGCCGGCACCGGCAAGCCGGGCAAGCTCATCGAGTACAACGACACCTCGACGATCTTCACCACCCCCGCCGTGCAGGCCACCGAGGACTACGTCTCCGGCCGCTTCGGGTGATCACCGACGCGTGATCGAAGGGCTCCCGCTCCGGCGGGGGCCCTTCCGCGTTCTCCGGACCGATGGATGCCGCCACCCCCGGCCCCGCCGCGGGCCCGACCCCGCCGCCGAGAGAGCTCAGTCGCGCGGCGTCAGCAGGTAGCGGTTGATCTCGTCGGTGAAAGCGGCGTCGATCGTCTTCTCCGCGCCATCGACCGCGGAGACCGGCGCCGCCAGCCGCACGCTGGAGAGCAGCCAGGCACTGTCCGACCGGGCGAGGTCGTCCGCCGCGACCGTCTCGTACGCCGTATCGAACCCGCGCTCCTCGAGGTGGGCGAAGAGGCTGAGCTGGGTCGTGCCGTGCAGGATGCCGGCGTTCGGCGCGGGCGTGACGAAACGGTCGCCGAACCGCAGCACGACGGAGGCCGTCGGCGCCTCCAGGACGAAGCCGTCCGTCGAGACGAACACCGCATCGTCCGCCCCGCGCCGCTTGGCCTCGCGGATCGCCGCCATGTTCACCGCGTACGACAGCGTCTTGGCGCCCAGCAGCAGCCACGGCGCCCGCGCGGGCACGTCGAGCGCATAGCCGCGGTCGAGCAGGGCGATGCGCACCCCCTCGCGCCGTACCCGGGAGTTGTCGGGTGCCGGGGCGAGCGTGACCCACGCCGTCGGCGCCGGACCGTGCTCGACGCCGCGGCTCAGGATGAGCTTGATGACGCTCTCCCCCGGGTCCGCCTCGGCCGCGACCCGCTCCACGGCCGCGCGCCACTGCGCGAGGTTCGGCGTGGGGAGGTCGCAGAGCCGCGCCGAGTGCGCGAGCCGCTCGAGGTGGGGACCGACCTCCTGCGGGTGCCCGTCGACGACGCCGATCGACTCGAAGATCCCGTCTCCACGCTGCGTGCTGAGCTCCCCAACGCTCAGCGCCGGGGCGTTCGGATCGATGACGGTGAACGTGTCGGAGAAGTCGGAGCGGGGATCCGTGGATGCCGCGGGGTCGATCACGAGCGCGAAACGCCAAGCCATGCAGCGAGCCTACGCCGCCGCACCGACACGCCCGGACGTTGTCAACGGGGGTGCCGAGAGGAATACCCGGGGCGGCCTCTTGTTACACTCGTATAGCCGGGCCGCAGTAACCCCGGGCTCCATCTTCTGCCGCTATGAGCGGCCTTGCGCCGAGAGGCGTTCTGCGGTCCGGCACTTACTTTTTCCAGCGTCCGTTCATCGACGAATGGATGCCACGGACTCGGCATCCCTTCCGCTCGCCCCGTCGGCGCGTGGCGAGTCGCTCGCCCCATCAGCGCCTGCCGAGTCGCTCGCCCGGTCAGCGCGAGCCGACGCCCGGCTCGCTCAGGTCAGCGCGTCGCGTCGCCACAGGACCGCCGACGCGGCGAGGTCCTCCGCGTAGGTGGACAGTCGCAGCGCACGGGTGGTCAGAGCCGAGGCGCGCTCGGACTCGGTGCTCTCGTAATCGTCGGCCAGATGGGTCGAGCCGGACGCCTGGACGCGGCAGAACGCCGCTGCGCGATCCAGGGCCACCGCGAAGTCGCCCTCGAACAGCCCGCGAAGGATCGTGTCGATGAGCTGCACCAGCTCCTCCGGTCCCGCCGGCGCGGGGGCTCCGGCGACCACGGCGTCGACCGTCGACATCTCCACCCGTCCGCGCTCGTAGAGCAGGGCGGCGGTCTGCGGGTCGTCGTGGATCATGAGCTGCAGCAGGTACAGCCGCCACAGCGCGCCGGGGAGCGATCGCGCCGGGGACCGGGACCACAGCTCCGCGATGTCGTCGATGCCGTGGTCGGCGGTGAACTGCACGAGGCGGTCGACCACGTCCGCCGTGGGGTCCTCCCGCACGCGCGAGAGCAGCGCCTGCGCCGTGCTGTGCGCGACCCGCGAGACCTCGGCGGGGTCCTCCGCGGCGAAGAGGCGGTCGAACAGCTCCGCCGGGCGACGGATCGGCTTGTGGAACTCGCGAGAGGCATCGCTCATCGTTCCAGGCTAATCGCGAGGGTCCGTTCCGGGGGCCGGTTGCGCGCCGTCGGCCGCCGTACGCAACGACGCCCGCGCCGGAGCGCGGGCGTCGGAGCGGTGCAGCGTT
>VGAV01000488.1 GCA_016870695.1 Actinomycetota bacterium
CCCCCGGGCGGGCCGTGGAGGGGGACACGATGACCGGCACGGTGCACCGATGAGCCGCGACACGGCCGAGCTCGCCGCGTTCGACGACGTCTGGAACGCGACTCCGTCCCGGGAGCACCGGCGCGGCGGCGGCCGAGGCGGGGTGATCGCCTTCCTCGTGGTCGTCCTGCTCCTGCTGCTGGGCGGCGGCGGTTACACCGCGTGGGCGCTGACGGCGCCGGTGGCATCCCCTGCCCTGTCGGTGACCGCTCCCCCGACGCCGGTCGGCGAGCGCGCGGTCCTCGCGCTCCCCACGCAGGGAGCGGCGATGATCAGCGTGGAGGGGGCGGAGGAGTTCCTGGGTCCGGATGCCGCGGGCGTCTGGGCCGCCACCGGAGGGAACGACGTCCAGCCCCTGGCAGCTACGGCGTCACCGGGCTGAAGACGGGAAACCTCGGACCCGGCACCCATCTGCTGGTCTACCGGGCGATGCTCGACGTCGGCGTCGGCGCGCCCCTGACCATCACCGGGGTAAGCACCGGGGCGGAGAGCCGCGACTCGCTCACCGCCTCCGTGGCGTCCCTCCTCGGGAGCATCCGGGCGGGCTTCCACGAGGTGACCGTCGCCGAGGCGGGCCGGTCGCTCGGCACCGTCACCACGCCCTGGGGATCGGATGCCGACATCGTCATCGGCCGGTCCGCGTCGATCCTGACGTGGTCGGACACCCCCGTCGAGGTCGTGCTCGACGACCGGGACCCGGTGGAGTACGCCGACGGCGAGGTGATCGGGACGCTCACCTGGACGGCGGGACCGGAGACCGCCACCGCCGACGTGCAGATCTCAGGGGCGATCGAGCCGCCCACGGCGCTGTGGCGCCTCACACACCCGCACGCGCTCGGCTAGCCGCGAGGGGCGGCGCGCCTCGCACCGTCGGCGCGCATCACCGGGCGACGCGCGTCGCACCGTCGGCGCGCGTCACACCGTCGGGAGGTCCGCGTGGGCGACGACCGTCCGCGCGGTGTCGCGCAGCTCCATCCGCACGGCGTCCTCACGCAGCACCGCCGCATTCATGCGGCACACGACCGGGACCTCCGAGCCGAGGATCTCCCCCGCTGAGAACTCGCCGCCGTCCGCGCCGACGAAGACGAGCTCGTAGGTCGCACCGACCGTCAGCCCCTCCGCCTCCAGGTAGGCCTCGGTGCCCCACGTGTGGGCGACGACATCGGCGTCCACGACGATCCCGCCGGCGTCCTCGCTCACCTCGACGGCCTCGACCGCGCCGAGCGTCCCGGGCGGCCCGGCCGGCACGGGTGACAGCACCCCCGGCCCCGTCAGCCCCACGACGAGACCGACGGCCAGGCAGGCGGCGGCGACCGCGGGCAGCACCCACCGGCGACGCGGCCGGGAGCCGGCGGCATCCCGTGCCGAGAGCACGCCCTCCTCCCGGGCGAGGGAGGCCTCGATGCGGGTGCCGAGGTCGCCGGTGTCGCGCGGGGTGGTCCAGGTGAGATCGCCCTGTCGGAGGCGGCGTGTGAGGGCGTCGAGCTCCGCGAACTCGCGGGCGCGGGCCGGATCGGCGCGGCGGAGGTCCTCGAACTCGGCGGCCTCCCTCTCGCTCAGCTCGCCGGCGAGGGCGGCGGCGGCGAGGTCGGCCCAGCGGTCATCGGGGGTGCGCATCGGACCCCTCCGTTCCTTCGAGATGCGTGCGGAGCGCGCGGAGCGCGTGAAAGGTCCGGGTGCGCCAGGTCGCCGCGGGGACGCCGGTGGCATCGGAGAGCTCCTGGTACGTGCGGCCATGGAGGTGGACGGCGACGACGGCCGTCCGATGCGCCTCGCTGAGAACGGCGAGGGACTCCAGCATGCGCAGCCGCTCGAGCGGGTCGACGGCGTCGGCCGCGCGGCTCTCAAGCTCGGCGTCGTCGCCGATGATCGGCATCCGGGCCCGGGCGCGCATCGCGTCGAGGATGACGTTGCGCGCGATCGCGAAGAGCCACGTCCGTTCGGAGGCCTGCGCGGGGTCGAAACGGGAGCGCGCCCGCCAAGCGCGCAGGAACGTCTCCTGCACGCAGTCCTCCGCGAGGGGCCGGTCGCGGAGAGCGTTCACCGCATAGCCCAACAGCGCCGCCCCGTTCTCGTCGAATGCGCGGCGCACGTCGAACTCGCGCGTGCTCCCGCGGCGGGCGTGCATGCGGCTCTCCTCGCGTCGTGCGGCCGACCCCGTCATTCGCGTCGCCCTTCCCGAGGCTATCGGCCGTCGGGCGACGACCTCACGAGGGGATACGACGGCGAGGGGGCGCGCGTTCACTCGAATAAATCTCAGATCGCGATGAACGCGCGACCTCCTGCCGACGTAGACCCTGCAACCGGACGACGAGCGTCCCGATCGAAAGGCACGACGATGACGAAGAAGACGTACGCCCGCCCCCTCACGATCGGCGCTCTCGCCGGTGCGGCGATGCTCGCCGTCGGGGTCGCTCCCGCC
>VGAV01000489.1 GCA_016870695.1 Actinomycetota bacterium
CCGCGCTCGCAACCCTCGCAACCGCCCGGGCCGGCAAGACGCAGCGCCTGACCGCCGGCCTCGTCAGCCTCGCCTTCGGCGCTGTCACGCTCGCGCTCCTGCCCTTCGCGAGCCGACCCATGCCGCCGATGCCGGGCTTCGTGCCCGTGTATCAATCGGCGCTCATCGTGGTCTACGGGCTGACCACCTACCTCTTCCTGGTCCAGTATCGCCGCACCCGCTCGGGCTCGCTGCTCGTGCTCGCGACCGGCAGCCTCTACGTGACGCTGGCCGTGCTCCTGCAGATGCTGTCTTTCCCGAACGTCCTGGCGCAGGGACGCATCCTCGGCAGCGGACCGGACACCACGACCTGGCTCTGGACCTTCTGGCATCTCGGCCCCCCTCTGTTCGCGCTGCCCTACGCCATCATGGAAGGCAACGGACGCGACCGGTCGATCCCTCCGCCGCGAACAGACCGGGTCGGCCTGCTCGCCGTCGCCGGGACCGTGGCGGCTGCCGCTCTCACGGCCGTGGCGGTGACCCGCTACGTGCACTTGCTGCCGAAAAGCGTGGAGGGCGACGATTACTGGCTGCTGACCACCTCGGGCGTCGGCCCGGCCGTCATCGCCCTGACGGTCCTGGCCCTCGCGGTGCTGTGCTGGACCACGCGCCTCCGCACCGTGCTACAGCTCTGGCTGGCCGTCTCGCTGTTCCTGCTGGTCTGCGACAACCTCATCACCCTGCCGGGCGCCGCCCGCGGCACGGTCGGCTGGTTCGCTGGCCGCATGGAAGCGCTGTTCGCCGGCCTCATCCTGCTTGGGGTCTACCTGCGTGAGGTCGATTTCCTGTACGCCCGAGCCGAGGACGCGGCCGGCGAGCGCGAGGAGCGCCGGGCCGAGCTGCAGCTCGCGCGCGACAATCTCGCCCTGGCGTTGGAGGCCGCCGAGATGGGCGACTGGGAGCTCGACCTCGGGTCGGGCGCGTCCCGACGCCACCCACGCCACGACGCGATCTTCGGCTACGAGCGGCCGGTCGCGGCGTGGGACGTCGAGACCTTCCTGCGCCACGTCGTCCCGGAGGACCGAGCCCTTGCGCGCGCGGCGCTGGAGGACGCCGTCGGGCGAGAGCGCATCGACCTGCACTGCCGCATCCGGCGCGCCGACGACGGCGCGATGCGCTGGATCGCGCTGCGCGGCAAGGCGTACCTCGGAGACGCGGGGCAGGTACGGGGCTTGGCCGGCATCGTCATGGACACGACGCGCCAGCACGAGGCGGAGGAGCGCCTGAACCAGGCGCAGAAGATGGAAGCCATCGGCCAGCTCACCGGGGGCGTGGCCCATGACTTCAACAACCTGCTCACCATCATCGTGGGCAACCTCGACATGATCGTGCGCCGGCCCGGAGACGAGGGGCGCGTCACGCGGCTAGCGGCCTCCGGCCTGCAGGCGGCCAAGCGGGGTGCCGAGGTGACCGAGAAGCTCCTGGCCTTCTCGCGCCGGCAGGTGCTGCGCCCCGAAACGGTCAACCCGAACCGTCTGCTCAAGGACTTCCAGGGCCTGCTGCGGCGCGCGCTGGGCGAGACCATCGAGGTGCGGTTCGACCTCGACGCCAGCCTAGACCCGGTCCGGCTTGACCCGGGGCAGTTCGAGAGCGCGGTGCTGAACCTCGCCGTGAACGCCCGCGACGCGATGCCCAACGGCGGCAGCTTGACCATCGAGACCGCCAACGCAGTGGTGGACACGACGCTGGCCAGCCGGTACGGCGCGCGGCCGGGGGAGTACGTGACGCTGACCGTCACCGATACCGGCGCGGGGATGACGGACGAGACGAAAGCGCATTTGTTCGAGCCGTTTTTCACCACCAAAGGGGTGGGGCAGGGGACGGGGCTGGGCCTGGCGACCTGCTACGGCATCATCCAGCAGAGCGGCGGGTTCATCACGGTGGACAGCGAGGTGGGACGCGGTTCGGCGTTCCGCATCTATTTGCCGCGGACGGAAGGTGCGGCGCGTCCGGACGACGAGTCGGCGCCGAGCGCAGAGTTGTTGGGCGGCCGCGAGGCGTTGTTGGTGGTCGAAGACGAGCCGGCGGTGCGGGAACTGGCGGTGACGACGTTGCGGGAACAAGGCTACCGGGTGGACGAGGCCGGCACGGGCGACGAAGCGTTGCAGCGGCTGCAGCAGAACGGCGACCGGCATTTGGATTTGTTGCTCACAGACGTGGTGATGCCGCAGATGAGCGGCAAGGAACTGGCGGATCACCTGCGCCGCCGGTATCCGCGGGCGAAAGTGCTGTTCATGTCCGGCTACACCGACGAAGCGATTGTGCATCACGGCGTCTTGCAGCCCGGGATTGCGTTCTTGCAGAAGCCGTTCACGGGCCGGGCGTTGTTGGCCAAGGTGCGCGAAGTGTTGGACCAACGGCCCGCGAATTGACCCGCGCCCAATCCGGTGTCTGGGAGAGACGATCGTTTC
>VGAV01000490.1 GCA_016870695.1 Actinomycetota bacterium
ATGCTCACCGCCCGCACCGACACCGCCGACGTCGTGAAGGGCCTGGAGTCCGGAGCCGACGACTACATGGTCAAGCCCTTCAACCCGAAGGAGCTCGTCGCCCGCATCCGCACGCGGCTGCGCCCCTCCCCGGCACCTGTCGACGAGACGCTGCGCATCGGCGACCTCGTCGTGGACGTCGCCGCGCACGAGGTCCGCCGGGGGGACGCGCCCATCGCGCTCACGCCGCTGGAGTTCGAGCTGCTCGTCGCCCTCGCCGAGAAACCCCAGCAGGTGTTCTCCCGCGAGATGCTGCTCGAGCAGGTGTGGGGTTACCACTACAAGGCGGACACGCGTCTGGTGAACGTGCACGTGCAGCGCCTCCGCGCCAAGATCGAGGCCGATCCCGACAACCCCCGGATCGTGACCACGGTGCGCGGGGTCGGCTACCGCGCCGGCGCGGTGGCCTGAGGCCGACATGTCCGCCGCCGTGCGCACCGTCGCGGTCCCGCGGTTCCGGCGTCGGCCGGACTGGCGGGCCTGGGCCGAGCGGCTGCGCACGCTCTGGCGCCGTTCGCTGCGGTTCCGCACGATCGTCGTCACGGTCGCCCTCACCGCGCTCACGATCCTCGTCACCTGCGTGGCCATGGCCCTCGTCATCCAGAACGAGCTGTTCTCGGCCCGCAAGGACCAGGTGCTGCTGGAGGCCCAGCGCGCGACCGTCTCCGCTCAGGCGACCCTGGATGCCGCCGTCGACTCGACCGATCCGGCGGCGGCGCAGACGCTGATGAACGGCATCGCGACGCGTCTGTCGCAGCAGTCCTCCAGCGACCTCATCGCGCTGTACCGCATCGGCCCGCCGTCCTCGCTGGCGCCGCAGCCGTTCATCTCGAGCGCGTTCGACGCGAGCATCCTGACCGACGCCCTGCGCGCACAGGTGCAGGCGAACCCGGACACCCAGTGGTGGCAGTCGGTCCCCCTCGAGATCGACGGCGGCCGGACCGTCCCCGGCATCCTGGTCGGCCATCAGCTCCGCTTCCCCTCCGAGGACGGCAGCGACTCCTACGAGCTGTACATGGCGTACGACCTCGCCAGCGCCTCGCAGACCCTCGCCTTCGTCCAGGTCCTGCTGTGGGTGGTCGGACTCGTCCTCGTCGTCCTCATCGGCGCGATCGCCTGGGTGGTGCTGCGGTCGGTGACGACCCCGATCGCCGACGCCGCCGAGACCAGCGCCAAGCTGGCCGCGGGCGACCTCGGCGTGCGGCTCCCCGTCCGGGGCGAGGACGAGCTGGCCACGCTGAACCGCTCGTTCAACGCGATGGCGGACAGCATCGAGTCGCAGATCAAGGAGCTGGCCGATCTGTCGCTCGTGCAGCAGCGGTTCGTCTCCGACGTCTCGCACGAGCTGCGCACGCCGCTGACCACCATCCGCCTCGCCTCGGACATGCTGAACGACCAGCGCGCCGAGTTCGACCCCGTCACCGGCCGTGCCGCCGAGCTGCTGCACGCGCAGGTGCAGCGGTTCGAGGTGCTGCTGACCGACCTGCTCGAGATCAGCCGGTACGACGCCGGCTCGGTGCAGCTGGAGCTCGAGGCGACGAGCCTCGCCCACCTCGCCGAGGACGTGATCGCCTCGATGGAGCAGCTCGCCGAGCAACGGGGCTCCGACGTGCGCCTGGTGGCACCGGGCGGGTACTCGCCCGTCGACATGGACGCCCGCCGCATCCGCCGCATCGCCCGCAACCTGCTCGGCAACGCCATCGAGCACGGGGAGGGGCGCCCGATCGTCGTCTCGGTGGACAGCGACCGGGACGCCGTGGCGCTCGGCGTCCGCGACTTCGGCATGGGCATGCGCGCGGAGGACGTCGAGCGCGTGTTCGACCGCTTCTGGCGCGCCGACCCGTCCCGCGTGCGGACCATCGGCGGGACCGGGCTCGGGCTCTCCATCGCCCTCGGCGACGCCCGCCTGCACCGGGGGACCCTCGCCGTGTGGTCCGAGCCCGGACGCGGGTCCAACTTCGTCCTCACCCTCCCGCGCGACGGCCGCGCCGTCGAGGGCTCGCCGCTGCCGCTCGTCCCCGAGGACGAGCAGGGCGGGGGTCCGCGCGAGGCGCTCGGGCTCACGCAGCCCATCTCGCTCTCCCGCGACGCGATGCGGAGGACGCCGTGAAGCGCATCCTGTCGGCTCTCAGCCTGCTCCTCGTCCTCGCGCTCGCCGCGTGCACCGGCCTCCCCACCTCCGGGTACGTCAACCCCGGTCGCGGCCCGCAGAGCGAGGACGACGTGCAGGCGTTCTCGTTCGTCCCGGACAGCCCCCAGGACGGCGCGTCAGCGGCCGAGATCGTGCAGGGGTTCCTGCGCGCGGGCTCGGGTCCGGCCGACGACTGGCGCACCGCCAAGCTCTTCCTCGCGCCCGGGGCGTCGTGGGACCCGCGCGCGCAGGTGACGATCGACCGGC
>VGAV01000491.1 GCA_016870695.1 Actinomycetota bacterium
CCGCCTGACGGGTCGATCGTCCCCGCTCGGCCCCGATGCGGGCGGGCCGGGGGCGGGGCCCCGCCCTCGCGGCATCCGTCCCCGCCGTCCCGCCCCCGCCGGGGCCCGGTAGCGTGAGGGGCATGATCGCCGCCCCCCGTCTCACGCTGTCCGACGGCAACACCATCCCCCAGCTCGGGATCGGCACCTACAAGGTGCCGGCGCACGTCACCGCCGACCTCGTCGCCGGCGCGCTCGCGGCCGGCTACCGGCATGTCGACACCGCGGCCCTCTACGGCAACGAGACCGAGGTCGGCGAGGGGCTGCGCGCGTCCGGCCTGGACCGCGGCGACGTCTTCGTCACGACCAAGGTGTGGAACGACGACCAGGGCTTCGACGAGACGCTGCGCGCGTTCGACGCCAGCTCCTCCCGCCTCGGCCTCGACCGCGTCGACCTGTACCTCATCCACTGGCCCATCCCGAGCGCCGACCGCTACGTCGACACCTGGAAGGCGCTCATCCGGCTGCGCGAGGAGGGGCGGGTCACGTCGATCGGCGTGAGCAACTTCTCGACGGTGCACATCGACCGTCTGCGCGACGAGACCGGCGTGCTGCCCGTGATCGACCAGGTCGAGCTGCATCCGCGGTTCCCGCAGGACGAGCTCGTCACGGCGAACACCGCGCGGGGGGTCGTCACGGAGTCGTGGGCGCCCCTGGCCCGCGGTGGTCTGCTCGACGAGCCGGTGCTGGAGCGCATCGCCGCCCGCTACGGCAAGACGCCCGCGCAGGTGGTGATCCGGTGGCACCTCGACCGCGGTCTGGTCGTCTTCCCCAAGTCGGTCTCGCCGGCGCGGTTGCTCGAGAACGGCGACGTCTTCGATTTCACCCTGGATGCCGCCGACCACGAGGCCGTCGCCACCCTCGACACGGGCGAGCGCACCGGTCGCAACCCGGACCTCGATTGAGACCGTCCGCGCTCACACGTCCAGTCGGGCGTACCGGGCGCGGAACACGGTGAAGACCCCGTAGGCGAGGAACCCCACGCCCACGAGGATGCCGAGGATCGGACCTGCCGGGAGCGCCAGCAACGCGCTCACCGCACCGTCCAGTCCACCGGCGGTCTCCGCCTCCACTGTGACGGCCGCGACGACGAGCAGCACGCCGACGACGCCGAGCGCGACGCCCTTGGCGAGGAAGCCGAACACGCCCAGCGCGGTGAGCACGGTTCCCCACGGCCCGTCCGGCTCCCGTACCTTGTCGTGGAACGACCGGCGAACCCCCATGACGAAGAAGCCCACCCCGACAGCGGCGACGGTGATCCCCGCGGCGCCGAGCACGAGTCCCCCGAGGGGGAAGGTCAGCACCGACCGGCTGATGTCCTGCGTCGTCTCCTCCGCGTGGGGGCGTGCCCCGAGGGCGACGGATGCCGACAGGCACCCGATCACGAGGAACACGATGCCCTGGGGCGCCTCGGACAGCACGCGTCCGAGCCGCTTCCAGCCGGACAGCCCGCGCGGGGCGACGGCCTGCAGCACGTGCCAGCCGCCGAGGGCGACGAGCCCGATCGCGAGGGCCCACAGCGCCACGGCGCCCAGCGGTGCGGCTGCGAGAGCCCGGAAGGCGCCGGTCTGGTCGCTCTCCTCGCGCCCGCCGAAGGTCACGGCCAGGACGAGCACGCCCACGAGCAGGTGCAGGATGCCGTTGGCGGCATATCCCGCGCGCGCGGCCGCGCGCAAGGCGGTGCTGGTCTCGGCCGTGCGGGCCGCGGAGCGCGCGGAGGAAGGCACTCAGGAACCGTAGTCCGGTGCGTGCCCGCTGTCGATCACGCGCGCGGCGCGTCGGATGCAAGGCGCCGTGGCATCCCGGTCGCCTGTCTAGGATGGCCGGATGTCCGACGCTCGCCGCCGCCTCTCGCGACGGTGGAGCGCCCTGCCCGCTCTGGTCCGGAACGCGCCGCCCCGGGTGCTGCTCATCGTCGGGGTCGTGGTCGTCCTGCTCGGCGGCCTCATCGTCAGCCGCCCCCTCACCTCGCTCGTCCTCCTCGGCGTGTATGTCGGGGCGAGCGCGGTCGTGATGGGCGTCGTCGAGCTGATCGGACGGCCGACCGGGTGGTGGGCGCGCGGGGTGGCCGTCGCCTGGGTCCTCGCCGGGGTCGCCGTGCTGGTCTGGCTGGGGCGGAGCCTGGAGCTCCTGCCGCCCGTCCTGGCGGTGCTGCTGATCATCGGCGGTCTCGCCACGATCGGCGAGGCGCTCAGTCGCGGCGTGCCGAGCTCGAGGATCCTCGCGGCCTCCTGGGGGGTGACGCAGGTCGCGTTCGGCGTCCTGTCCTTCACCTGGCCGGACGTGACGGTGCTCGTGCTCGCCCTCGTCTTCGGTGTGCGCACCATCGTCTTCGGGGTGGGGATGGTGGCTCAGGGGGTCCGCGGCATCCGTCGTCCCCGGGTCCGCCGGACG
>VGAV01000492.1 GCA_016870695.1 Actinomycetota bacterium
AACAGGAGCGCGGGGGCGAGGAAGGCGCCGAGGGCGAGGACCACCTGCAGCGCCCAGCCGACGATGATCGCCCACCGGTGGCGCAACAGGCCCGCGGTGGCGGCCATCGCGAGGGCGAGCAGCGCGCCGCCGACGATGCCCCACCAGGGCTCGATCCCGGCGGGCACCGCCCGCGTGCCGAACACCACGAGACCGCCGAGGAAGACGATCACGGACTCGAAGCCGAGGACGACGGCGCCCAGGGACTCCTGAGCGCCCCGCTGACGGCGTGCGCGCGGAGCGCGAGGATCGCGGGGGCTCACGCCTGCCACCCCGCCTTCCAGTCCTCCAGCTCCGACAGCCGCAGCGCCTCGCCCGCGAGGACGACCGACCCGGCGATGACGACGGCGCGGCGATCGGAGGCGGACGCCCACTCCCGCGCGGCGTCGGCGGCGTCCTCCAGGCTCGGGTGGACGGTGACGGGCAGGTCCCGCTCCTCGGCGATGTCGGCCACCGCGTCGGGGTCGGTCGCGCGGTCGCTGTCGGGCGCGGTGGCGAACACGCGCGCCACCGCGCCGGCGAGGGCGTCGACGATGCCCACCGCGTCCTTGCCGTCGAGGATGCCGACGACGGCACCCCACTCGTCGATGTCGAACGCCTCGTCGAGCGCAGCAACGAGCGCGCGGGCGCCGTGGGGGTTGTGCGCGGCGTCGACGAGGACCGTCGGGGCGGTGCCCACCAGCTGCAGGCGCCCGGGCGAAGTGGCGTTGCCGAGGCCGTCCGCGACGACGTCGGCGTTCAGCGGCTGCGAGCCGCCGCCGATCAGCGACTCGACGGCGGCGACCGCGAGCGCCGCGTTGGCGCCCTGGTGCGCGCCGTAGAGGGGCAGGTAGAGCTCGGGGTAGGTCCCCGCCACGCCGCGGACGGAGATGAGCTGGCCGCCGACGGCGAGCGTCTGCACCTCGAGGCCGAACTCGTCGCCCGCGAAGGCGATCGTGGCCCCGCGGGCGGCCGCGGCCTCGCGCAGCACGGCGGCGGCCTCGGGCGCCTGCGCGGCCGACACCACGGCGGCGCCGTCCTTGATGATGCCGGCCTTGACGGTCGCGATCTCGCGGATCGTGGAGCCCAGGCGGTCGGTGTGGTCGAGGTCGATCGGGGTGAAGACCGCGACGTCGCCGTCGGCGGTGTTCGTGGAGTCCCACGCCCCGCCCATGCCGACCTCGAGGACCAGCACGTCGATCGGCGCGTCGGCGCAGGCCACGAAGGCCAGCACCGTGAGCAGCTCGAAGAACGTCAGCGGCGCGTCGCCGGCAGCGGCCAGCTCGGCATCCACCATCTCCACGAACGGCTGGATCTCGTCCCACGCGTCGGCGACAGCGGCATCCGCCACGGGCTCCCCGTCGATGAGGATCCGCTCGGTGAAGCGCTCCAGATGGGGGCTGGTGAATAGTCCCGTGCGCAGTCCGAGGGCCCGCAGGAGGCTCTCGATGATGCGGCTGGTGGAGGTCTTGCCGTTGGTCCCGGTCACGTGGACCACGCGGTACGTCCGCTGCGGGTCGTCGAGCAGCTCCAGGACGCGGCGGGTGCGTTCCACGCGCGGCTGCACCCACTGCTCGCCCTGGCGCTCCAGGAGGGCGCTGTAGACGGCGTCGGCTCTCGTGCGGTCGCTCATGCGGTGCCTCCGGTCGAGATGCGGGCGACCGCCACGGTGACGGCCCCGGTGTTCGCGTAGGTCTTCGCGGCGATGACGGTCTCGTGCTCGGCGGCGAGGATGGCCCCGCGCTCGACGAGGCGTCCGCTCGGTCCGGCGAGGACAACACTCTCCGCGAGGGTCTCCGACGCGACGCCGGCGACGTCGAACGCCTGCGCGACGGCGCGGGCGTCGGCGTCCTCGACGAAGGTCAGCGACAGGAAGATCCGGTCGCTCACGTCGAACCCGGCAGCCTTGCGGGTGTCCTGGATGCCGCGGATCATGTCGCGCGCCAGGCCTTCGGCCTCGAGTTCCGGCGTGGTGACGGTGTCGAGCAGCACGAACCCGCCCGACGACAGCACGGCCAGCGCCTCGCCCTCGGGGCGTCCCGCGGTCTCGACGACGAGGTCGTACTCGGCGGGCTCCAGCGGGATGCCGCCGGCGACCACCCGGCCGTCGACCTCGCTCCAGTCGCCCTCCCGGGCGGCCTTGATCGCCTGCTGCACCTGCTTGCCGAGGCGCGGGCCCGCCGCGCGGGCGTTGACGGACAGGCGGTGCGTGATGCCGTACTCGCCCGCCGTCCCCTCCTGGAGGGCGACCTGCTCCACGGTCTTGACGTTGAGCTCCTCGCGCAGGATGTCGTCGAACTGCGCCAGGCCGGCGGCATCCGGGGTCACCACCGTCAGACGCGGGAGCGGCAGGCGCACGCGCTTGCCCTCGCGCTTGCGCAGCGCGTTGGCGACGCTGGAGACCTCGCGGA
>VGAV01000493.1 GCA_016870695.1 Actinomycetota bacterium
CCCCGAACTCGCTCACGAGGAAGCGCGTGTCGTCGGTGACCCGCAGCATCGTCAGGGGGGCGCCCACCTCGTTGTTGAAGGAGGCGCGCGGGGCGACGGTCTCGCCCTCGTCCGCGAGGATGCGCGCGAGCAGGTTCTTGGTGGTGGTCTTGCCGTTGGACCCGGTGATGCCGATGACGCGGAGATCCCCGCGGGCGCGCACGCGCGCGACGACCTCGCGCGCCAGAACGGACAGGGCGCCCACGGCATCCGGGACGACGATCTGCGACACCGGGTCGTCGACCTCGCGCTCGACGATGGCGAGGGCGGCCCCGCGTTCGACGGCGGCGGCGACGAACAGGTGCCCGTCGGTGGTCTCGCCGGGCTTGGCGACGAAGACGTCCCCCGGCGCGATGAGACGGGAATCGGTGTCGATGAGACCGGAGACGAGGGATGCCTCGGTGTCGGCGCCGCGCAGGACGAGGCGCCCGCCGAGCACGGCGGAGATGTCGGAGAGGCTCAGAGAGATCATGGCTGTGTGCGGACGCCCTTCCTGTGGGGGGACGGCATCCGGCGGGGTCAGCCGAACTTGGGGAGTTCGGGGGTGGTCGTTCCGGACGGGATCACTCGATAGTTCTTCAGGACCTGGGTGAGGGCCTTCTGGAAGGCAGGCGCGGTGGCCGCAGACGACTTTACCGTCCGGGGTTCGTCGAGGTTGACCGCGACGACGTACTGGGGGTCGTCGGCGGGCGCGAAGCCGATCATGGTCGTGTAGTACGCGCCCTGCTTGTACGCCCCGGTCTCGGGGTCCGACTTCTCACCCGTTCCGGTCTTGATCGCGACCCGGTAGCCCGGGATCGACACCTGCGACGCGAGCGTTCCCTGGGTGGCCACGTTCTCGAGCATGAGCGAGACCTGGTCGGCGACGCCCTCGGAGAAGACGCGCTCCCCCTCGGCGTCGGGCACGTCGGTCACGGTCCCGTCCGCCGCGGTGCAGCTCTCCACCAGCGACAGCGGCATCTTGACGCCGCCGTTGGCGATGGTCTGATACGCCCCGACCAGCTGCGGCACCGTGACCGCGAGCCCCTGGCCGAACGTCGTGTTGTAGAACGTCTGGTTGTCCCAGTCCGCGACCGGACGCAGGATGCCGCCGGACTCGCCGGGGAAGCCGATCGCGGTGGGCGTGCCGATGCCGAGCTTCTTGAGGTAGTCGTAGCGCGTTTCGACAGGGATCATCTCGCCGAACTTGCTGATGCCCACGTTCGAGGAGTCGATGAGCACGCCGGTCAGGGTGTAGTTGTTCGCCGGGTGGACGAACGCGTCGCGCACCCGCGCGCCGTTCGGCATCGTCTCGGACGACGACGCGGTGACGGTCGTGCTCGCGTCGAAGGCCCCGGTCTCGAGCCCGATGGCGGCCGTGAGGGCCTTGAAGGTCGAGCCGGGCTCGTTCGGCCCGGCGAACGCGCGGCTCTCGCGGTCGGCCGCTGGCGTGGCGGTCGGGTCGTTGGGGTCGACGGCCGGGTACTCCGCGAGGGCCCGCACCTTGCCGGTCTTGGCCTCGACGACCGTGATGGTGCCGCCGAGCGAGCCGGTGTTCTGCACCTGCTCGGCGATCAGCTGGCTGAGGTACCACTGCAGGTCGCGGTCGATCGTGAGCTTGAGCGTGCCGCCGTCGATCGCCGGCGCGGTCTCCACCTCGGTGCCGGGCAGCACGCCGCCGTAGCGCCCCCGCTGGTAGACGACCGAGCCGTCGGTGGACTGCAGGCAGGAGTCGTCGGCGGACTCGAGCCCGGCCAGCGGCTGGCCGTCGCTGCCGACGAACCCGATGAGGTTGCCGGCCACGGCGCCGTCGGGGTACACCCGCGCCGGCTGGGGCGTGAAGCTGAGGAACGGCACGCCGAGGTCGGCGAGGGCCCGGTACTGCTCGGTCGAGACGTTCTTGACGATCTGCGCCCACTGCGACGACGGGTTCGCGGCGTGCGCGTCGACGACGATCTTCTCGACCTCGGCCGCGTCCTGCTTCGTGATCGCCGCGATCTCTCCGGCGATGTCGGCCCACGAGCGCGTCACCCTCTGGCCGTCGTCGTCGCGGTAGCTGATCCCGTCGACGGCGAGAGACGGGTCGATCGCCACGTCGTAACGGCGGACGCTGGATGCCAGGGTGACGCCGTTCTCGTCGACGATCGAGCCGCGCGTGCCGTACACGGTGCGCTGGCTCTGCATGCCCATGGCCTTGGCGTCGTCGACGTGCTCGCCGGCGTTGACCACCTGGATGTCGACCAGGCGGATGATGAACGCCGTCAGCACGATGAGCACGACGGCGAGGGCGACCACGGTACGGCGGCGCGGGGACCGCGTGAGCATCGTCGTCATGGGTTTATCGTGTCGCCGGAGTCGGGAGACCGTCGGAGATCGACGGGGGTGTCGTGATCGCGGGGGCCGG
>VGAV01000494.1 GCA_016870695.1 Actinomycetota bacterium
CTCCCGCAGCTCGGCGGGCGTGAGCGGCACCCGGGCGATGTCGTACCCCGCGCGCCGGAGCCGCAGCGCGGCGAGGGCCGCCGTCGGCAGCCACACCCCCGAGGTGTGCAGCTCCTCGGCGCGGTCGCGCAGCACCTCGTCGACGGTCCCGTCCGCGACGACGCGACCGCGCGCGTCGAGGGCAACCACTCGGCGGATCAGGGGGAGGGCGGCATCCAGGTTGTGTTCGATGAGGAGGATGGCGCGATCCCCGTCGTCCGCGATGTCGCGCAGGGCGGCGTAGACGTCGTCGACGCCCTGCGGGTCGAGGTTGGCCGTCGGCTCGTCGAGGACGAGGAGCGGCGACCCCATCGCGAGGGCGCACGCGACCGCGAGGCGCTGACGGCCGCCGCCGGAGAGCACGTCCGGGGTGTCGTGACGGCGCTCCCACAGGCCGACGCGGCGCAGCGCGACCTCGGCGCGGGAGAGGACGACCTCGACGGGGAGGCGGAGGTTCTCCGGGCCGAAGGCGACCTCGTCGAGCAGCGAGCCGGTGACGAGCTGGGCGTCGGGGTCCTGGAACACCATGGCCACCGTGGCGGCGAGCTGGGCGACGGGGGTGGTGGTGGCATCCCTTCCGCCCGTCCGCACGATGCCCGCGACGGTCCCGGGGACGGCGTGGGGGATGAGGCCGTTCAGTGCGAGGGCCAGCGTGGACTTGCCCGAGCCGCTGGGACCGAGGAGCAGGACGGTCTCGCCCGGGTGGACGTCGAACGAGACGCCGGCGGGCGTCGGCCGCTCGGACTCGAAATGGGTGATCGCAACGTCGCGGAGGTGCAGCAGCGGCGCGGCGTGCGCGGGGGCGTCCGGGGGTGGAGGGAGATCGGGCACGGCTCAGCGCGAGGACGACAGCCCGCGGGCGACGCCCGCCCGCCGCAGACCCGCCCCGACGGACAGGCCGACCGCTGTCCACGCGACCGGGCCGACGACCCCGATCACGAGGTACGCGATGCGGGCGACGGGGGTGAGGCTCGCGATGTCGGCGGCGAACCACACTGCGACGGCGACCACCAGACCGATGACCACGGCGGAGACGAAGAAGCGGGCCGGAGCCCAGGACCGGTACCGCGTGAGGGCGGCGACGGCCTCCTGGATGCCGCCGAAGAGCAGCGCCGTCCCGAGGAAGCGGAAGGTCCACTGCGGGGCCATGGCGCTCGCGACGAGCGCGGAGAGGACGTGGGTGATCAGGGCGACCCACGGGCGACGGACGACCTGCTGCGCGACGATGCCGGGCAGCACGTGCGAGCCGAGCACCAGGCCGTACGCCCACGGGGCGCCGGCGAGGACGACGAGCGTCAGCCAGCCCGCGGCGCCGCCGAGGAGTCCGGTGCCCACCCCGATCGCGGCGCAGACCAGCAGGACGCGCGTGGAGAGACCGGATGCCGAGGACACCCGCCCAGCGTATCGGCGGGCTCCGACAGACGGTGAGCGGCCGATCGTCAGAGGAGCCAGAACGGGATGGAGGCGACTCCCACCCCTAGCAGACAGAGGAGGATCGCCACCGTAACGGATCGCTTCACGGTGCCCGCTCCGAGCCGCTGAACGAGCTTCCGGAGCCAGGTTCGCACGTGCGGGCCGGTCGCCAACCCGACGACGAGGAGTACGAGGCAGGGCAGGCAGTAGATGACGGCGTAGCCGGCCAGGACGAGCAAGCCGGGGCCGGGGGCGACGCCGGCCGTCACCATTCGTTCGATCGCAATGAAGTACGGGAACGCGTTCGGCAGGTCGGCGGCGGTGAGGAGCGCGCCGAAAGGCAACGCGGTCCAGGGGGTGAACCGCGGCGGGAGAGCGATCAGTTTCCGCTGCCGTTCACGTAGTCGACGGATGCCGGCGACGACGAGAGCGACACCGGCTGCGCCGAAGGCGAGGAGGCGAAGGAGCAGGACGATGCCATCGACAGCGCCGGCAGCCGCTCCCGCTGACAGGAAGAGGGCCGAGCCGACGATGAACACGGTCAGCGCCGCGCCCAGGACGGCAGCGCCGGCCACGAGTGCGGGTCGGCCCGGGGCGGCGACCAGGATCAGCGTGACGGCGACGATGGTTGCGGGGTTCAAGGAGTCCAGCAGAGCGAGCCCCGCGATGCCGGCGAGGAGCGCACCGGTCATCGTCGGACCCGGTCGTCTCCTGGTCCCGCGGCGATGACGCTGAGGAGCCCGTCGACGTCTACCCGGTCGGAGCCCAGACCGAACACTGCATTGGCGACGAGAGCGTCACCCACGAGACGGATTGCGCGTGCCCGCAGGGGGTCGCCCACCTCGTCCGCAATCAACTGTTCCCATCGGATGATCGCGGCCCCGGCGTCATCCAGGAGTTGACGGGATCCCGCCTCTGTCGCGCGGAAGCCCGAGGCGAGCGCTTGCAGAAGCGCGCGCTCACTCTCT
>VGAV01000495.1 GCA_016870695.1 Actinomycetota bacterium
CCACCGGCTCGTCGGTCATGCGCGCGCCTCAATCGTCGCGGCATCCCGGTCCGGGAGACCGGCGGCGCCGGGGCGGAGGGAGGACTCCCCGCGCCCCCAGGCCTCGAGCATGTGCTGCCCGACCCGGTCGTCGACGACGAGGCAGGCCGCCGCGCCGAAGACGATGTCGGGGAGGAGGTCGGGGCGGTCCTCGGCGAGGGCGCCCGCCAAATCGCGGCCGGCAATCTGTTCGTGGACGGCGTCGGCCTCGACGTGCTCGTCGAAGTACTCGCAGACGTCGTCGCCGAATCCGAGGCGACGGAGGCCCTCGGCGTAGAGGCGGTTGGGGATCGAGGAGGTCATCTCGAACGCGGCGAGGTGGCCGACGATCGCGCCGACCAGACGGCGGTTGAGACCGAACATCGACATCGTGTTGAGCGAGGCGAGCGTCACGGAGGGCACGAGGTCGACGTAGGCGCCGTATGTGTCGTCGAGCCCGGCGCCGCGCACGGCACGGGCGAAGAGCGTCGCGTGCACACGGTCGGGCCGGCCGCCGCCGTACTCGTCGGACTGGATCTCCACGAGGGCGGCCTTGGCGCGTCCGGACAGGCGGGGGATCGCCCACGAGTGCGGGTCGGCCTCGCGCAGCGTGTAGATCGTGCGCTGGACCAGGAACTCGCTCGCCTGCGCGAGCGTGGCCTTGCGGGCGAGGTAGCGGGACAGGCTCGGGCCGCCCTCGGCCCCCGTCAGGGCGAAGAGCGCCCGGGCGACGGCGTCGCCGGTCGGCTCGGGCAGCTCCGGCACCGGGACGCTCCGCCGCAGCGACGCCTCGAACGCGGCCTCCAGGAGGCGCCGCGTGGCGATGAGCGAGGGGTCCCACTCGAGGTCGGGGTCGAAGGCGGCGAAGGCTCCATATGCCGAGGCGTACAGCGCGAAGAGCGCGAGCTGCAGGTCGTCGTCGCGCTCGATGTCCGCGGCGACGGCCACGGCCGCCTCGGCGAGTGCGGTGTGCCCCTCGTCGACCCCGTCGACCAGATGCCGCAGGATCGCGGAGCTGACCGGTCCGCGCGGGGAGAACGGCGGATGCTCGGCGACGGCGAGGGCGGGCGGGACGGGCGAAGGGGTAACGGGCACGTGGGGTCTCCTGTTCCAGGGGTCGCCCGCACTCTCGGCCGCCCGGGCGCGACGGCCGAGCCCCTTGACACGACGGCCGCCCCGGCGAAGCGGACCCGGGATGCCGTCCGGTCGCGCGAGCGCGTGGCATCCCGGGTCCGAGGGCCCCGTCAGGGGTCGCGTGATTGTCCCCGGCCGTGGTGGCGGCCGCAACCCCCGTGGCGAACCGGGGTGAGCGGGCGTTCGCTGTCCCCACGCGCCGGCCGCGGTCAGACGACCGCAGATCATCCCCCCGTCGGCGCGGGAGGAGAGAAGATGTACTTCCATCGGCAGGAACTGCAGCACACCGCCACCCCCGAGAAGCCCGACGCCGTCTACGCGCGCAAGCTGCAGGAGGTGCTCGGCGGACAGTACGGCGAGATCACCGTGGCGCTGCAGTACCAGTTCCAGGCGTGGAACATGCACATCCCCGGTAAGTACCGCGATCTGGTGTTCGGCATCGGCGCGGAGGAGATGGGGCACGTCGAGATGCTCGCGATCATGATCGCGCAGCTGCTCGAGAAGGCCCCGCTCGGCATCACGGAGGACGCCGTGCAGAACGATCCCACCGTCGCCGCGGTCATCGGCGGCACGGACATCCAGCAGGGGATCGTCGCGGGTGCCGGCGCACGCCCGGTCGACTCGATGGGCAACCCGTGGCAGGGCAGCTACATCACCGCCAGCGGCAACCTGCTCGCCGACTTCACGGCCAACGCCAACGCCGAGATGCAGGGGCGCGTGCAGGTGGCGCGGCTCTACCACCAGACCGACGACCACGGGGTCAAGGACCTGCTGGCCTTCCTGCTCGCGCGCGACACGATGCACCAGAACCAGTGGATGGCGGCGGCCGCGGAGCTGCGTGCCGAGGGTCTCGAGGACCTGCCCGTGCCCAGCAACTTCCCGCTCGAGAAGGAGGACCGCGAGGTGTCGTACCAGTACATCAACTTCTCCAACGGGCCGAAGGCCGGCGACGGTTCCTGGGCCTCGGGTCCGACGCCCGACGGGAAGGGCGAGTTCACCTACGTGCCCGAGCCGCCCGCCGGCGTGCCCATGCCGCCGCCCACGCACCCCGACGCCCGCTTCTACGGCACGACGGAGCTGCCGAACACGGTCGAGAAGCTGGCCGGACGCGCGCAGGACGCGCTGCACAAGGAATGAGCGGAGCGGGGCGAGCTTCCCCGCGATGCGCGCGGCCAAGGTCCCGCGGTCCATCGTCGCGGGCCCGTACGGGCACCCGTTCCACCCGGTCGCGGTGACGATCCCCATCGGGGCGTGGTCGTCGAG
>VGAV01000496.1 GCA_016870695.1 Actinomycetota bacterium
ACCCGCACGGGAAGACGGCCGGCGCGAGCCGCCGTCCCGCCGCGTCAGATGATCTGACCGATCGGCTCGCGCTTCTCGGCCTGGAAACGGTCCTCGGTGCGTCCGTACGCCCAGTACCCGGACAGCGACACCTGCTCGCGCGCCAGACCCCAGCGCCCGAACACCACATCGCGCAGGCCCTTCATCGCCTCGCGCTCCCCGTGGGCGAACACCTGCCCGCGACCGTCCCGCGGCGCCCAGGTCGCGACCGCGTCGACGAGCACGGACGACGTTCCCGGCACGGCCTCTCTACGGTGCAGCCACACGACGTCCACGCCGCCCGGCGCGGTCAACGGCAGCTCGTCGTCCGGCCCCTGCACCTCGATGAACGCGGTGCCGGTGGCATCCGGAGCCAAGGCCTCCAGCGCCGCCGCGATCGCCGGCAGCGCCGAGTCGTCGCCCGCGAGCAGGTGCCAGTCCGCCGCCGGATCGGGGGCGTAGCCCCCGCCGGGCGACGAGACGACCAGTCGGTCGCCCGGCACCGCCCGTGCGGCCCACGGCGCGGCGAGGCCCTCGTCGCCGTGCACGACGAAGTCGATCGCCAGGTCACGGTCGGTGACCTCGCGGATCGTGTACGTCCGCGTGACCGGCAGGTCCTCGGGGGCGAGGGTCTCGCGCAGCGCCGGCAGATCGTACGGCGGCTCCAGTCCCAGCTCCGGCTTGACGAAGGTGATCTTCACGTAGCGATCGGTGTACGGGCTCTCCCGGAAGGCCGACAGGTCGGCGGCCGTCGCACGCAGGCGCACGATGTGCGGTGTCACCCACTCGCTCGAGGTCACCTCGAGCACGTGCTGAGGGCGCGGCGGGCGGACGGGGCGATCGGTCATGGACGTTCCTCTCGGACGGCGCCGGCATCACCGGGCGGGACAGCGGGGACGCGTGCGAGGGCGTCGCGGGCGCCCGCCGCGGGGACGGGGGCGGCTTCCTCGGACGGCGGCTCGCCGGCATCGCCCCGCGCGATGGCCGCGGCGACCTGCCGCGAGTAGTCCGTGATGTGGGCCGTCACCACCGCGCGCGCGGCGGCGCCGTCGCCGTCGGTGACCGCCTGCACGATGCGGCGGTGCTCGTCGCGGAGGCGGTGCGCGGTGGCATCCCAGTCCGGCATCCGCGCGGCACCGAGCTGCGTGTACGACTCGATCGAGCTGCGCAGCCCCGCCATCATCGCGGCCACGACGGCGTTGCCGGACGCCTCCGCGAGAGCCAGGTGGAAGCGGGCGTCGAGGGCGAGGAACTCCCCCGCGGCCAGAGCGGGATCGTCCATGGCATCCAGGATCCCGTGCACCTCGGCGAGGTCCGCCGTCCGGCCGGCGAGGCTCTCGGCGACGTCGCACTCCAGCACGATGCGGGTGCGGACGACGTCGGCGATCGGGAAGCCGCTCGCCGCGACCTGCAGGCGGAGGAACGCGGCCAGGCCGCCCCGCGGGGTCGTCACGATCATCGCGCCGGCGCTGGGACCGGAGCCCGTGGCCGTGCGGACCACGCCGAGCACCTCCAGGACGCGGATGGCCTCACGGACGCTGGACCGGCCGACCCCGAGCTGCGTCGCGAGCTCCCGCTCGGGCGTCAGCCGGTCGCCGGGGACGAGACAACCGTCCCGGAGGTCGCCCTCGACGCGTTCGAGGACGATCTGCCAGGCGCGCGGGGCGTCGGTCGGCATGGCATCCCTCTCCTCGTCGCCGGGCTCCGGTGTGGCCGGACCACACGGGCCCACCCTACGCCGCAGTCAGTCCTCGGCGGTCGCGTACCCGGCGGGGTTCTTCGTCTGCCAGTTCCAGTAGTCGCGGCAGGCGTCGTCGATCGTCAGACGCGTGCGCCACCCGAGCACCTCGGCCGCCTTCGCGGGGTCGCAGTACGTCGCGGCGACGTCGCCGGGGCGACGGTCGAGCATCTTCTTCGGCAGCTCGTGGCCGACGGCCTTCTCGAACGACGCGATGAGCTCCAGCACGCTGACGGGACGCCCCGTGCCGAGGTTGAACACCTGGTGGCCCGGCTGCGCCTTCTCGAGCGCGGTGACATGCCCCTCGGCGAGGTCGACGACGTGGATGTAGTCGCGCAGGCCGGTGCCGTCCGGGGTGTCGTAGTCGGAGCCGAAGACGCCGATCTCGCCGAGCGACCCGATCGCGACGCGCGACACGTACGGCATGAGGTTGTTCGGGATGCCCGCGGGGTCCTCGCCGATCAGGCCGGACGGGTGCGCGCCGACGGGGTTGAAGTAGCGCAGCACGGTCACGTTCAGCTCGGGGTTCACCCGGGCGACATCGGCGAGGACGACCTCGTTCATCCGCTTGGACTTGCTGTACGCGTTCGACAGGTCGACGCTCGTCGTCGACTCCTCGGTGAACGGCAGGTCGGCCGGGTCGGAGTACACCGTCCCGG
>VGAV01000497.1 GCA_016870695.1 Actinomycetota bacterium
GCAGCACCGGGGCCTCGAGGGCGAAGAAGGCCTTCTCCATGACGGTCGCGGCGACCTCGGACCCGAGCGACGTGAAGCCGGGAGCCTCCTGCGCGTAGACCATGCGGCCGGTGCGGCGGACCGAGTAGAGCAGCGGACCGTAGTCCACGGGCGACAGCGAGCGCAGGTCGATGACCTCGCAGCTGGTGCCCTCGCTCTCGGCGAGCGCCGCCGCCTGCAGGAGGGTCGTGACCATCGCGCCGTGGCCGACGAGCGTGACGTCGGTGCCGCGGCGGACGATGCGGCTGGCGTGCAGCGGCAGGGCCGGGGCCTCGGTGTCGACCTCGCCCTTCTGCCAGTACTTCGCCTTCGGCTCCAGGAAGACGACCGGGTCGGGCGACGCGATGGCCTGCTGGATCATCCAGTAGGCGTCGTTCGCCGTCGACGGGCTCACCACGCGCAGGCCCGCCGTGTGGGTGAAGTACGCCTCGGGGCTCTCCTGGTGGTGCTCGACCGCGCCGATGTGCCCGCCGTAGGGGATGCGGATGACCACGGGCATGCGGATCGCGCCCTCGTGGCGGTTCGTGATCTTCGCGAGCTGCGAGGTGATCTGGTCGAACGCGGGGAACACGAAGCCGTCGAACTGGATCTCGAGCACCGGCTTCCAGCCGCCCATCGCGAGGCCGATGGCCGTCCCGACGATGCCCGACTCGGCGAGCGGCGAGTCGATGACGCGGCGCGGGCCGAAGTCCTTCTGCAGGCCCTCGGTCACGCGGAAGACGCCGCCGAGCGGGCCTATGTCCTCGCCCATGAGCAGGACGCGGTCGTCGGTCTCGAGGGCGCGGCGCAGGCCCGCGTTCAGGGCGCGGCTGATCGGGAGGTTCTCGGTCACTGCCCGCCCCCTTCCATCGACGCCTCGTAGTCGTCGAGCCAGCGCTGCTCCTCCTGGATGAGCGCGTGCGCCTCGGAGTAGACGCTCTCGAACATGTGCGTCCGGGGCAGCGACCCCAGCTCGTTCGTGCGGGTGCGCACGTCGTCGGCGAGCGCTCGACCCTCGGCATCCGCGTCGTCGAAGAACTGCTGCGAGGCCCCGCGTCCCTCGAGGAACGCCCGCATGCGCGCGATGGGGTCGCGTCCGGCCCAGGCCTTCTCCTCGTCGGAGGTGCGGTACTTGGTGGGGTCGTCGCTCGTGGTGTGCGCACCCATGCGGTAGGTCATCGCCTCGATCGCGCGGGGGCCGCCGCCGGCGCGCGCCTCGTCGAGCGCAACTCTCGACACGGCGTAGCTCGCGAGCACGTCGTTGCCGTCGACCTGCAGGCTCGGGATGCCGTACCCCTCGCCCCGCTTGTACAGCGGCGAGCGCGACTGCGTCGCGACGGGGACCGAGATGGCCCACTGATTGTTCTGCAGGAAGAACACCTCGGGGGTCTGGAAGCTCGCGGCGAAGACCATCGCCTCGTGCACGTCGCCCTGGCTGGAGGCGCCGTCGCCGTAGTAGACGATGACGGCCTCGTCGCGCTCGGGGTCGCCGGTGCCGCATTTGCCGTCGAACACCAGGCCCATGCCCAGGCCCGTGGCGTGCAGGGTCTGCGCGCCGAGGACGAGCGTGTAGATGTGCGTGTTGCCGTTCTTCGGGTCGGTCGGGTCCCATCCGCCGTGGGTGAGTCCGCGCATGAGCCGGATGATGTCGAGCGGGTCGACGCCGCGGATGCGGGTGACCACGTGCTCGCGGTACGACGGGAAGAGGTGGTCCTGGGCGCGGGCCGCGCGGGCGGAGCCGACCTGGGCGGCCTCCTGCCCGAAGGACGGCGGCCACAGCGCGAGCTGCCCCTGCCTCTGCAGGTTCGTCGCCTGGACGTCGAACGCCCGGATCGACACCATGTCGCGGTAGAACGTCTCGAGCTCGGCATCGGTGAGGGCGTCGATGAGCGGCAGGTACCGCTCGGCCTCGGGCGTGGGCGCGATCGAGCCGTCGGCCGCCAGAACGCGCACGAGAGCGGGGTCGTCGAGCGGTGTCATGCGTCCACGCTAATGCCCGACTCATGCCCCTCTCCGCATGAGGGACACAATGGATGCCGCAAATCACGGTCGATCATCGACAATGGAGTGCCCGCGCGTCGGGGCGTGCCGGTCGGGCAGCGGGCACGATGCAGGAGCCACCGCGGCGAGGGCGCCACACCAGCCCCACGTCGCGCCACCAGCCCCACGGGTCCTGCAGACGTGCTCGGGACGTGCGCCATCAGCCCCACGGGTCCTGCAGACGTGCTCGGCCGAGGCAGCCGGCGGGTCAGGGGGCGACGGCCGCGGCGACCTCGACCACGCGGTCGATCGACTCCTCTTCGCCGACGGAGATCCGCACGCCGTCGCCGGCGAACGGCCGCACGACCAGCCCGGCCTCCTCGAACGCGGCCGCGACCTCGAGCGCGCGGTCG